>JAEDGK010000002.1 GCA_016297555.1 Clostridiaceae bacterium | reverse complement strand
CAAATTCCTGTAAACTGACAGATGTTCGGAGGTGAAAAGATGAAAGAACAGATTTTGGCGGTTCAGCGAATGCAGGAATATATCGAAGCAAACGCGGATAATGAAATCACGCTTGCCGACCTTTCGCGCGAGTCGATGTTTTCACCGTGGTATTCATACCGTCTGTTTCGCAGCTACACGGGTCTGTCGCCTGCGGAATATATCCGCCGTTACAGGCTTTCCCGCTCGGCAATAAGGCTGAAATCGGATAACTGCCGCGTAATCGACGCCGCTTTTGAAGCGGGCTTTGAGAGCGTTGACGGCTACCAGAGAGCATTTCTTAAAGAATTCGGCTGTAATCCCGGCGAATATGCCAAAACAAAGGTTCCAATTCCTCTTTTCGTCACCTACGGAGTAAAGTTTCGTGAATTAAGAAAGGAGAAAATCGACATGGAAAATGTACAGAGTGTTTTTGTTCAGCTTATGAAAAAGCCCGAAAGAAGGGTTATCATCAAGCGCGGAGAAAAAGCGGATGACTATTTCGCCTACTGCGAAGAGGTCGGCTGCGATGTATGGGGTATTCTTACGAGCATGGATTCACTTTGCGGAGAGCCCGTCTGCCTTTGGCTGCCCGAGCGTTTCAGAAAAAAGAACACCTCCGTCTATGTTCAGGGCGTTGAGGTTGAGGCAGATTACAGCGGAGCAGTCCCCGATGGCTTTGATGTTATCACTCTGCCCGCCGCAGAATACCTGATGTTTCAGGGCGAGCCGTTCCGCGAGGAGGATTACTGCACCGCTATTTCGGCGGTTCAGCACAGCGCGGATAAATATAACCCCGCTGTTATCGGTTATAAATGGGACGAAACAAACCCAAAAATCCAGCTTGAGCCGCGCGGAGAACGCGGATATATTGAGCTTTATCCCGTCCGTCCGCTGTAAAAACTGAGCAAAAAACGGCGCGTATCCGAGAAAATCTCTCAGATACGCGCCGAAGTTTTTATGCAATTATCCGACTATTGAAATAACCTTTGAAAAGACAGAGGAAAGCTTTCCTAAGCCGAGAAGGATATTGCCGGCTATATCGCAAAGCCAAATTTTAAAGCTGCTGATGCCCGCTTCCTTTGCAAAATCAGCGTTTTGCGCCGCAAGGTCATTAACCGTAACAACCTCGGTATCAAAATTCCATGTGTCATTTTCGCAAACGGTTATCATACGCATACCTCTTACAAGGTCATTGCCGTATGAATGATAGGTTGCGCCGGGAGTATTGACAATCTTTATGCCTTTAAGCTCGGTTACAAAGGTATTAACATGGTCATGACCCGAGAAAATTCCGATAACATCGCCGCGTGCAACCATTGAATCAAACTGACCGAAGTTATAATAGCCCGGGCAGGGATATTCAAAGAGGAAACCGTCAAAATTCTCCGTCTTGGGCAGGCACGAATAGATTTTGCCGTTAAAGCTTCTTGTAAGCTCGCCCGCTTCAACCGCAGTTTCATGGAAAAGGACATCATAAACATCGCCGACGATAATGTGCTGGAAAGCAAGAGAAGGAATTTTAACTTTCGACTCTTTTTCAAGCTCTGAGCTGACGCTCTCATACCATTTTATCTGATCCTCGGTAACGCAGTCATAGCCGAGCCTCTCGCCCGCTTCGTTATAGACACCCGAGCCCGAGTCAAACATCCAAAGGTTAAAAATTATCTTTGAGCCGTCAGAAGAATAAACGGGCAGATTGTGTGTGCCTGCTCCGTGAAGCTCGGGAACGGCGTCATAGGCAAGGCAGTATTCGCCGCCGTGCTTCTGATAAAGAGCAAGCAGCTCATCGTTAGAAACACCCTGCTCACGGTCATGATTGCCGAAAACGAGAGAAAAATAAACCTCATTCTCAACAAAGACGGAAGTGAGCTCTTTGATTGCTTCGTCCTTTGTTTCTGCGGGTCCGACTGTATTATCGCCGCCGAGAATAACAATATCGGGCTGATACTGCTTTATAGAAGCGTCAATAAACGAAAGCATCGTTTTGCTTGCGGGATATACATCCTGAGTGTCGGTCAGATGCATAATCTTGAATTTGCCGTCATTAAACTTGAGCTTGGGCGCATCCTCTGCCGAAGCTGAAAAAGCAAGACCCGAGCAGAAAACCACTGCAAGCGCAAGAAGAATTGAAAGAACGCGTTTTTTCATTGCTGTTACCTCCGAAAAGAAATATTTTATGGTAGCATTTTATAACATTTGCCCAAAAAAGTCAATCGAAAACGCAAATTTGCGTAAATTTTTATTGACTTTCGGCAATATAAGTGTATAATAATTTAGGAGTTATTCTCAAATTCGGAGGTAATTTGAAAATGAAAGAATACAACACCCGCCAACGGAAAACTCTTATTGATTTCTTGGCTATGAACTCCGAAAGAGCCTTTACGATTGAAGAAATTGCCGAGAAAATCGGCGATGAAGGGCTAAGCCGAAGCACGGCTTACAGGCTGATGACAAAGCTTGTTGCGGACGGGCTTGTTCACCGCTCCGTTAAGGGCAACAGCCGCTCTTTTGTTTACCAATATATAAGCAATGAAAAATGCGAGGGGCATCTGCATATGAAATGCACCGATTGCGGCAAGGTGTATCACCTTGACACGGGCACCACATCTATAATTCAGAATGACATCAAAAGCACCACCAGCTTTGAAATCGACAGCCACACCGTGCTGCTCGGCAAATGCGCCAAATGCCTCAAATAAACCGTTTTCGGAGGAAAAAAATGAAAAAAGCTGTTTCAATTATTATAGCCCTCCTTATGCCCGTGATTTTGTTTTGCTCATGCGGCGGCACACGGGACGAAGCGGGCAGAATAAGCATTGTATGCACAACCTTTCCGCAATATGACTTTGCAAGAAACATTCTCGGCAGCAGCGACGGGCTGACTCTCCTGCTTGATGACGGCGCAGACCTTCACAGCTATGAGCCGACGGCACAGGACATAATCAAAATCGGCTCTGCCGACCTTTTCATCTATATCGGCGGCGCTTCCGACGCTTGGGTTGAGGGCGCGCTCAAATCCGCCGCAAATCCAAAGCTTAAAACACTCGCGCTTATGGATGTTGTAAACACTTATAAAGAAGAATATGTGGCGGGCATGGAGCACGAGCACGAGGAGCACGAAGAAGCGCACTCGGGCAGCCATATCGGCGAGGACGAGCATATCTGGCTTTCGCTCAAAAACGCTGAAATAATGACGCAAAAAATCTGTGAAGAAATCAGCGGCATTGACCCCGAAAACGCCTCTCACTACAAATCAAACGCAGAAAATTATATTTCAAAGCTCAACGAGCTTGATTCGGAATATTCCGCGCTTGCCGCATCCGCAAAAAGAAAAACAGTCCTTTTTGCAGACCGTTTCCCGTTCCGCTATCTGACGGAGGACTATTCGCTGACTTATTATGCCGCCTTTGCGGGCTGCTCCTCAGAAAGCGAGGCAAGCTTTGAAACAATGGCATTTCTTATCGACAAAACAAAGGAGCTGGCTCTACCCGTTGTTTTAACAACGGAAGGCTCCGACGGCTCTTTGGCTAAAACCGTGTGTGAAGCAACGGGAGCAAAGACTGCCGCGCTCGATTCCTGCCAATCCGTAACCGCCGAGGAAATCAAAAGCGGCAAAACCTATCTCGGCATAATGGAAAGCAATCTTGAAATTCTGAGGGAGGCTCTTAATTGATGGCGATGATAAATGTCAGCGGCGTTTCCCTCGGCTATGAAGGCAAGGCAATCGTCAGCGACCTGAATTTCAGCGTAAACAGAGGCGATTATCTCTGCATTGTCGGAGAAAACGGCTCGGGCAAAAGCACGCTTATGAAAACTCTGCTCGGCAGAAAAAGCGTTATTGCGGGCAAAATTGAATTTTCCGACGGCTTGAAGCAAAACGAAATCGGCTATCTTCCCCAGCAAACCGAGGTTCAGAGGGATTTTCCCGCATCGGTGCGCGAAATTGTGCTGTCGGGCTGTATAAACGGCTGCGGAATGAGACCTTTCTATTCAAAAGCTCAAAAAGAAGCCGCCGCCGCAAACATGGAAAAGCTCGGCATATCCGACCTTGCGGGCAGATGCTACCGAGAGCTTTCGGGCGGTCAGCAGCAGCGGGTTTTGCTCGCCCGCGCGCTTTGCGCTACCAAAAGCCTGCTTGTGCTTGACGAACCCGTTGCAGGGCTTGACCCCGTTGTTACTCAGGAGCTTTACAGGCTCATTTCCGATATCAACAAAGAGGGCATAACCGTGATTATGGTTTCTCACGACATTGCCGCCGCCGCTCAATACGCAACTCATATTCTCCATATCAGCCACAAGCCGCTGTTTTTCGGCACAAAGGACGAATACACGGCAAGCGACATCTATCGCCGATTTATTTCACGCGGAGGTGACGCAGAATGAACGCCTTACAAACTCTGTTAAACTATTTAAGCTATCCGTTTGTACGCAACGCAATCATAGCAGGCGTTCTGATAGCTCTGTGCGCCGCTCTGCTTGGCGTAAGCCTTGTTTTAAAAAGATATTCGATGATAGGCGACGGGCTTTCTCATGTGGCATTCGGAGCAATGGCAATCGCGGCGGTTTGCAGCATGGCTCCCATGACAACCGCTCTGCCGATAACGATAGCCGCCGCAGTTATCCTGCTCGGAGTTAATTCAAGCTCCAAAATCAAAGGCGATGCGGCGATAGCGATGATATCCGTCGGCGCGCTTGCGCTCGGATATCTGCTGCTGAATATTTTTTCGGTATCAACAAATGTCAGCGGCGATGTGTGTACAACGCTTTTCGGCTCAACCTCTATACTGACGCTTTCAAAAACAGATGTTATTCTTTGCGCGGCTCTTGCGGCGGCGGTTATTATTGTTTTCTGCGTGTTTTATCATAAAATTTTCGCAGTTACCTTTGATGAGGAATTCGCCTGCGCCACGGGAGTTAATGCAAAGTTCTACAACATTTTGATAGCGGTTGTAACCGCAGTTGTTATTGTCCTTGCTATGAACCTTGTCGGCGCACTGCTGATTTCGGCACTGATTATCTTCCCTGCCCTGTCGGCAATGAGGCTTTTTAAAAGCTTCCTTTCGGTAATAATCAGCTCCGCCGTTATCTCGGTTATCTGCGCGGTTTTGGGAATTCTTATTGCCGTTCTCTGCGGCACACCCGTCGGCTCAACAATAGTTGCGGCTGATATTGCGGTATTTCTGCTCTGCTTTACGGCAGGAAAAATCACAAAAAGGTCATAAAAATCAAAAAATGGTGCTGTCGCACTAAGGCAGCCCCTAAGAAGAAAAAGCAAGAGGCTGTCGCAAATCGGTAAAGCGAAGAGCGACAGCCTCCTAAAATTATATTTTGTAGGGAACTTTTTGACCCAAAAAGCCCCATTTTGCAACATTAATTCATCCGGTTAAAAATACTTCTCTGCATATTCGGCGAGAGTATGATAATATTCGTCGGATTTATCGGGGTCTGCCGTCAGGTCGTGATCGGAATTCGGATAGGTTATAAATGTATATTCCGCTCCGCAGTCTGCCAACGCTTTTTCAAGGGACACGGCATTGGAATACGGGACGATGCTGTCTTTCATTCCGTGACAAAAAAGTGTGGCGGGAACATCGGAGCAAACATAGCTGAGAGGCGATACTTCCTTCAGCATTTCGGTGTATTCCCCGATATTAGTCTCATTCATTTCGGGCACGCCGATAAGACCGCCCGCAACCGTATAAAGAATGGCGTTTTCCTGAGAATAGAAATTCGGGTCGGTTAAATCAGTCGGGCCGCTCAATGAAACACAAAAAGATATTTCAACAGGCGATACGGCTTGATTTTTATAGGAATACAGCATTGAAAGATGTCCGCCGGCTGAACCGCCGAGCAGGGCGCAACTTTTGATTTTGACTCCCTTGTCCGAAGCACATGCCTTTATTTCTTCAAGGCATGCCGTTATGTCGGCAAGCATATCCTCGCAGTCTGCATTTTCTCCGATAAGTCTGTAATTCATGGTTGCCGTGATATAACCGTAATTTGATGAAATACTCCTGCAAGCGTCGGAATAATCGGATTTATCTCCGCCAATCCACGCTCCGCCGTGAATCATCAGCATAAGGCCAACCTCTCCGCCTTTATTCTTCGGAATAAATATATCAACCTTTTGAGACTGAGACTGAGAAGCGTAAGCGACATCACGCATAACCGTCACTCCGGGTACAATTCCGAAAAGCCAGAGGAACGAAAAAACGGCAGACAAAATCAGCGATATTATTTTTGCAAACATTTTGACCTCTCCTTATCCTGACAAACCGTTATTCGGTTTCAGAAATTATTTTCATGATAATTATCACACTGCAAAACAAATAAGTCAATATAAATACAGAAAAAAACAGCTTGTATCGGTTGAATTTCCAATACAAGCCATTTTCTTTTATTTTAGTTTCTTTTGGTCTTCGCTTATGCGACCGCCTCGTTATTCTTTATTCTTCGGTTTCGCTCTCCTGCGGAGCTTCGGGAGCGGCGTCCGACATAATTGCGGCAAACTCCTCGCCTGTCATCTTCTCGCTGTCATAGAGCTTTTTGGCAACGGCGTGAAGCTTATCCATATGCTCGGTAAGAATTGCGGTGGTTCTGTTATATGCATTTCTGATGATGTTTTCGATTTCTTCGTCAATCTGAGATGCAACGCTCTCTGAATAATTGCGGACATGGTTGAAATCTCTGCCGAGGAAAACCTCGTTGCTCTCACCGCCGAAGGCGATGGGTCCGAGCTTTTCGCTCATACCGTATTTAGTAACCATGCTCCTTGCAATTTCGGTTGCTCTTTCGATATCGTTTGACGCGCCCGTGGAAATATCGCCGAGCACAAGCGCTTCGGCAACTCTGCCGCCGAGCAGGCTGACAAGATTATCGAGCATTTCATTTTTAGAAGTATAGTTTTTATCCTCAACAGGTCTGTAAAGCGTATAGCCGCCCGCCATACCTCTGGGTATAATCGAAATCTGATGAACGGGATCCTGATTGTCAAGATAAAAGCTTGATACGGCATGACCCGCTTCGTGATAAGCGGTAAGCTTTTTGGCTTTTTCGTTCATCTTGTGCGATTTCTTTTCGGAGCCAACCTGAACCTTGAGCGTTGCCTCGTCAATTTCTTCCATGGTTATTGCCTTTTTGCTTCTTCTTGCGGCAAGCAAAGCGGCTTCGTTGAGAAGATTTTCAAGGTCTGCGCCCGTAAAGCCTACGGTTGCGTGAGCAATGCTGTTAAGGTCAACATCCGGTGCAATGGGCTTGCCTTTGGCGTGAACCTTAAGAATTTCTGTCCTGCCCTTTGTATCGGGATAATTAACCGTTACCTGACGGTCAAATCTGCCGGGTCTGAGAAGCGCGGGGTCAAGGATATCGGGTCTGTTGGTTGCGGCTATGACGATAACGCCCTCGTTTGCTCCGAAGCCGTCCATTTCAACAAGCAGCTGGTTAAGAGTCTGCTCTCTTTCATCGTGACCGCCGCCCATGCCTGCGCCTCTGTGGCGACCTACGGCATCGATTTCATCAATAAAGATAATCGACGGCGAATTCTTCTTTGCCTGATCGAAAAGATCACGGACTCTCGAAGCGCCGACGCCGACATACATTTCAACGAAATCCGAGCCGGAAATTGAGAAGAACGGAACATCGGCTTCGCCTGCAACGGCTCTTGCAAGCAGAGTTTTACCCGTGCCCGGAGGGCCTACGAGCAAAACGCCCTTGGGGATTCTTGCGCCGAGCATATCGAACTTTGAAGGATTTTTGAGGAACTGAACAATTTCTTCAAGCTCTTCTTTTTCTTCGTCAGCGCCCGCAACATCGGCAAAGGTTGTTTTTCTTTTTTCGTCCTTAGCCTGCTTTATGCGTGCCTTGCCGAAGCTCATTGTGCGGTTATTTTCGTTGGTCATAGTCTGGTTCATACGCCTGAACATAAAGAAAGTCAGACCGCCCATCACAACCAAAAGCAGCAATGTGGGAACAATGTTATAAATCCACTGCCCCGTTGAGCCTGAAACATAGCCCGCCTTAATGGGCTTATCGGGATTTTCACGGTTATATTTTATAACATTTTCATGAACATCCTCAATAAAAAGGCTGACGCTGGGAACGGAGAAGGTTTTTTCCTGCTTGTCGCCCTCAACATAATAAACGAGCGCGCCGCTGCTCAGGTTGAGCTTATATTCCGTTATTTTTCCCTCGTCAAAAAGAGAAACGATCTGATAATATTCCAGCTTCTCTCTGCTCTGAGTGTTGGCATAATAGGTTACGCCGAGCAAAATCATAAGAGGAATAAGAATATAGGGCAGCAGAGTAAACAGCTTTCTTTTAAAATTGCCCGAATTGTTATTTTTAGTATTCAATTGGAATAATCACTCCTTAAAATAGCTTTCCCAACCTGGACTCAATTATTGTTCTGATATATTTCTCTTTTGAGAACTCCGATGTACGGAAGATTTCTGTATTTTTCGTCATAATCAAGCCCGTAGCCGACAACAAATTCATCGGGAACCTCCGCTCCAGAATAATCGGCATAAAGTCCCTTAACGGCTCTGCGCTCGGGCTTATCAAGCAGGGTGCATATTTTAATGCTCTTAGGATTTCTGCCGAGCAGAAGCGTTTTGAGATAGCTGAGCGTTTTGCCCGAATCCAGAATATCCTCAACTATCAAAACATCATACCCTTGAAGGTCAATGTCCAAATCCTTGATGATTTTAACAACGCCGCTCGATTCGGTTTTATTTGCATAGCTTGAAACGCACATAAAATCAATGGCGCAGGGAATGGTTATCGCTCTCATCAAATCCGCCATAAAGATAACAGAGCCTTTTAAAACGCTGACAAGAAGGAGGTTTTTATCTTTATAATCCTCGCTTATCTGCTTGCCGAGGCGCTCAACAATTCCGTGAAGCGTTTCTTCGCTGTAATAGACTTTTTCGATATCGTTTATCATCGCCGATTTCCTTTCATACCCCATTATTATTTCTTTTCAACCGCACTCGCATAACGCGCTTGGTTTCGGGCGTTATTTCTGCTCTTGCGTCACATCCGACTCCCTCAACGAACAGCACTCCGCTCTCATCTGCCGCAACGGCAACGCCGTCTCTTTTTTCGGGAGGAAGCGACATTTCGTTAAACAGCTTTTTAAGAGTTTTTGTGCATCCGCGGGCTTTGATTTTAATTCTGTCGCCGTCTTGGCGGCTTCTCAAAAACACCTTTCCGTGTATTTTATCACAGTCGAGGTAATATTCCAACCCCTGTTTTGAAATCTTTTGTAAATTATTTATTTCATCAATGTTAATTATTTCGGTTTCCGCCGTTAAGCCGCCGAAGCTGACTTTTCCGAGGGTAAGCTCCGCTTTTTCGGGCTTATCAAAACTCTGCGGAAAATCCAAAATCCCTTTTCTGACCCGCACGCTTGCGCCGCCGTTTATATTGAAGCTGCCGCCCGATGAAAGCAGGTCAAAAATCTTTTCCGCCGCCTTGTTTTCGGGAACGGTATCGGCGCACTCGGCGCAAATTGACATCAAGGCTCTCAGAGCAACGGGTCGCGGAGAATTTGAAAGCTTTGCAGCGTCAAATCCGACGGGAAGCCTTGCGGACCGAACAAGCTCATCGGCAAGCGACGAAAGAAAAAGCTCGTCCTCATTAAGCGACTCAATGCATCTGCCCGCGCACTTTTCAAATGACGGATTAATCTCTCTAAGCTGGGTTACGACATTGTGCCTTATTCTGTTGCGAGAATACTTAACATCCGAATTCGTTTCATCCGTAACATATTCAATGGAATTTGCGGCACAAAAAGCCGTTATCTCGTCTTTTGAGCAATCAATAAGCGGTCTTATTATATTGTCCCTTTTGGGCGGAATTGAGCAAAGCCCCCGCAGAGCGCTTCCGCGCGTGAAATTGAAGAAAAAGGTTTCAATCCTGTCGCTCAGATTATGGGCGGTTGCAATTATTATGTTTTCACCGAGAGAATTGAAAAAATCATATCTGACCTTGCGTCCGCATTCCTCAATGCCCATACCCGACTGACTTGCAAGAGCCGCAACATCAGCTTTGAGAATGTGAACGGGTATCCCCGCCTCGCGGCACTTACTCTCCACAAAGCGTTCATCGCGCTGTGCGTTTTCGCCGCGCAGACCGTGGTTAACATGAGCCGCGCAAAGCGAAAAGCCGTATTCCTCTTTAAGCAAATTCAGAATATAAAGCAGAGCCATTGAATCGCTGCCGCCCGAAACCGCCGCCACAACGCAGGCGCCCTGCGGCAGCATTGCATATTTATCAATAACCGCTTTTACTTTATCAATCATCAAAATCTCTCTCCAGCGGAATAAACAGAGTGTGCTCGCCGTCCCACGCAAATTCAACGGTTCCTGTTTCGCCGTGCCTGTTTTTGGCAACGATAACCTCAACGGTGTTGACCTCGGGCTTCGGCGGTGCAGGCTCGTCGTCATCGTCTTTTTCGCCTTTGTAATAATCGGGGCGGTAAAGCATCATAACTATGTCGGCATCCTGCTCTATTGAGCCTGATTCACGCAAATCCGCAAGCTGAGGTCTGTGAGACTTTCCCCTGCCCTCGGTGCCTCTGGAAAGCTGGGCGCAACAGACGATGGGAATATTCAAATCCTTTGCCATCATTTTGAGGTTACGGGTTATTTCGCTGACCTCCTGAACGCGGTTTTCGGTTTTGGTGCTTCCTTTGATAAGACCGAGATAATCGATAATCACACATTCAACGCCGCCGAGACGCCTTGTTTTTGCTTTCATCTCGGGAACGGTTATGCTTGATGTATCGTCAAAATAAAGCTCGCAGTCATTGAGCGCACTCGTTGCCATACCGAGCCTTATCCATTCATCCTGGCTTATCTGACCGTTACGCATCTTCATGCTTGAAACGCGTGCTTCCGTTCCGAGAACACGCATTGCAAGCTGTTCCTTTGTCATTTCAAGAGAGAAAAACAGCACCTTGCGCTTGCCGAGAGCCGCAACATTGCGGGCAAGATTAAGCGCAAAGCTCGTTTTACCCATAGCAGGTCTTGCGCCGACAAGAATAAGGTCGGAGCGGTTAAGACCCGTCAAAATCTTATCAAGGTCGGAAAAGCCCGTTGTGTAGCCTTTATAAAGCTCACGATCCTCTCCCGTTATTTTTTTAAGAGTATCGTAAACATTGTTGACGATAATGTCTTTCAGCTTTGAGGGGGCGTTAGTCGTTTTGCCCTGGCGGATATTATATATTTTCTGCTCCGCATTGTCGAGCAGAGTGTCGGCAGTTTCCTCCTGAGCCACCGCGCTTTCGATGGTCTCGGTTGAAACGCCGATAAGAGTACGCATATAGAATTTTTCGCGGACTATTTTGGCATACATCTCAACATTTGAGGTTGAGGGAACCATCTGAGCAAGCTCAAAAAGATAGTTTCTGCCCGATGCGTTGTCATAAACTCCCCTTTGCACAAGCAAATCCAGAACAACAAGGGGGTCAATAATTCTGCCCATGCTGTCAAGGGTTATCATTGCTTCAAAAATAGCCGCATGCTGGGGCAAATAAAACGCCTCGGGGCTTATGTAAACCGCCGCCTGCGAAAGGCAGGAGGGGTCTACAAGTATACTTCCGAGCACTGCTTGCTCCGCCTCTGCGCTGAAAGGCATAGCAATGTTATCAAGTGAAAGCAAACTGTTATCTGCCATTTAAATTCTCCGTTCGGATTTATTATTCGCCGACCATTACAAACATTGAGGCTGAAATGCCGTTATAAAGCTTGACCTCAACGGGATAAGTTCCGAACGACTTGATGTCCTCAACAACCACCTTGCGCTTATCAAGCTCCATGCCGAAAGCGCTTGAAACCGCGGCGGCAACATCCTTTGAGGTTATTGAGCCGAAAAGCTTGCCGTTTGCGCCCGCCTTGGCGGTAAGCTTAACGGTTTTGCCCTCAAGCTTTGCCGCGTTTGCCTTTGCCGCGGCAATTTCGGTATCTATTCTGTGCTTCTCGGCGGCTTCTCTGTTTTTAAGCTCGCTCATAGCCTGCGAATTTGCTTCAATCGCAAGCTTTCTCGGAAAAAGAAAATTTCTCGCATATCCGTCGGAAGCATTTACAAGCTCGCCCTTTTTGCCGAGCCCCTTAACATCCTGAGTTAAAACTACTTTCATTGCCATATCTCCTTAGTTTTCAAAATAAGCCTTTACGGCGGCTTCGAGAGCCGCTCTCGCTTTATCCATATCAAAGCCCCTGAGCTGACACGCCGCCATTGTTTGGTGACCGCCTCCGCCGAGCTTTTCCATAATTACCTGAACATTTACCTCGCCCAGACTGCGCGCGGAAATATTGATTGCTCCTCCGTTTTCAAAAAGCACAAACGAAGCTTTTATTCCGCTGACATTCAGAAGCTCGTCCGCCGCCTGAGCCGCAATAATGCGTATATCGGGAGAATCAAAATCGACCTGCGACACGGCGCAGCCCATAAAGCTCCGAGCCGAAGAAATGACCCTTGTTCTGAGCTTGTTGACCTCCATTGAATTTGCAAAAAGCTTTTTAACGCTGACGGTATCGGCATTTTTATCTTTCAGAAACGCCGCCGCCTCAAAGGTTCTGACTCCCGCACCGATAACAAAATCCTTGGTATCGAGCATTATGCCCGCAAGGAGCGCCTCGGCAACAAATTTTGTTATGTTGATATCGGGATTAATATACTGCAAAAGCTCCGTTACCATTTCGCACGACGAGGAAGCACCGGGGTCATGGTGGAAAATGACCGCGCTCTCGGCATCTGCAACCGCTCGCCTGTGATGGTCGATGATAACCCGCGTTTCCGCTTTTTCATAGAGCTTCGGAAATTCAACGAAGCCTTCAATATGAGTATCAACAACTATCAGCAAGGTTTTTTTGCCGATAAGCTCTGCCGCTCTGTCCTGATCGACTATCAGAGAGCCCATGCCCTCCCTGTCCATTTTTTCAACAAGGGATGATGCAAGAGTCTTTTTTCTGTCGGTTGCGATGTTTACGGGCACACCGAAGCTTTCAACCGCGCAGGCAACGCCGACGGCGGCGCCCAATGCGTCGAGGTCGGTATAAGAATGACCCATAATTATAACATTACTGCTTGACTTTATAAGCTCGGCAATGGCTGAGCCGACAACGCGGCTTCTGACCTTGTTTCTCTTTTCCGCACTTTTTGAAACGCCGCCGATATAATCATAGCCGTCTTTATTTTTAATTGCCACCTGATCTCCGCCTCTGCCCAACGCCATTTCAAGCGCCTTGCGGGCGTTCTTTTCGCAGGCTCTGACATTTTCGCCCCCCGCAACGCCGACCGACAGAGTAACGCCGACTTTTTTATCTTTATATTCATAGCTTCTGACGGTTTCAAGCACCGAGAATTTATCCTGAATCATACGGCTGATATTCTTTTGCTCGGTGATTATCAGATAACGGTCATCGCCTATTCTCTTAACAAAGCTGTTATATGATTCCGACCAATTATCAAGCGCGGCTTCAATCTGGCTCTTTATCTCGGTTCTCTCGCTGTCTCTGAAATCCGTTCTCGAATCGTCCAGATTATCCATTTCGATAATTACCGCATAAGGGCGGGAATTATAATATTCGATTTCGGTTTTCTTGAGCCTTGTGTTGTCAAGATAATATAAAGCGCAATACTTTTTGCCGCCCGACTGATAAGTAATAGTATAAACGGAATAGTATCTGTCGTTGACAAAAACGCTCGTTTCCTCTTCGCTTATCAAAGCGTCAAGCTCTATGCCGTTTGTGAACTCGGAAATATTGTCGGACGGAGTTACATCGCCGCCTGAAATCTCGTTTAAAAATCGGCTGCTGCACCAGGTTATGTATCCTTCCTCGTTGCAAACCGCAACAGGGAAAGGAAAATTTGAAAGAACCTTTTGATCTGTAAAATCAAGCTTTTTTGCCGTTCTGAGCAGGAATTTTTTATATCTTTTTTTGGCAAAAATCGCCCTGCAAAGCGCAATGCCGAAAACGGTCAGGAACGCTATTGCCTCCGCAACGGCAAGGCGCGGCTCGACAAACGCCGTCAGAGCCGTAAAAGCCGCTGCAAAAGCCGCTGTGACGCAAATCAGCAGGCTGTCATACCAAAAGCCTTTGAATCTCATTTAAACCTCCATAATTATCGGGAGTATCATCGGGCTTCTCTTTGTCTGCTCATAAACAAAATGAGAAACCGCGTCTCTGAGCTTACTCTTAATTGTGCCGATATCGTTGATATTGCTGTAATAACAGCTTTCAAGGCAATTCTCGGCAACCTTGCGGGCTTTTTCGATAAGCTCCTCCGCTTCCTTAACATAAACGAAGCCTCTTGAAACCACCTCCGGACCCGCGATAAGCTGACCCGTTTCGTAATCGATTGAGGCAGTTACAACGATTATACCGTCCTGCCCGAGATGCTTTCTGTCTCTGAGCACAACGCTGCCGACATCGCCCACGCCGTAGCCGTCAACAAAAACTCTGCCTGCGGGAACAGCCGCTCCGCTCTTGATTGATTTATTGGTTATTTCGGCAACATAGCCGTTATCGGCAATAAAGATATTGTCTTTGCTTATTCCCATTCCCTCAGCAAGAGCCGCATGCTTACGCAGATGCTTCTGCTCGCCGTGGACGGGAATAAAATATTTCGGCTTAACAAGCCCCATCATCAGCTTTAACTCTTCCTGGCAGGCGTGACCCGAAACATGAACATCATACATTTTTTCGTAAATGACATGAGCGCCGAGCTTCAAAAGCTCGTTGACAACCTTGCCTACCGTTTTTTCATTGCCCGGAATGGGCGTTGCCGAAATGATAACATAGTCGTTGGGGCAGATTTCAACCTTTCTGTGGTCGGAAAAAGCCATTCTTGAAAGCGCCGACATAGGCTCTCCCTGACTGCCCGTGGTTATGATAACCATATTTTCGGCAGGGTAACGGTTAATCAAATCAGCGTTAATCATAACATTTTCGGGAATGTTGAGATAGCCGAGCTGGGCGCTGATATTAACAACATTTTCAAGGCTTCTGCCGATAATGGCAACCTTGCGCCCGAGCGAGCTTGCAACATTGATTATCTGCTGAACTCGGTGAATGTTGGATGCAAAGGTCGCAACGATTATTCGGCTCTTGCCCGCTTTTCTGAAAAGCACTTCAAAGGATTCGCCGACCTTGCGCTCACTCTCGGTATAACCCGGTCTTTCGGCGTTGGTGGAATCCGAAAGCAAACAAAGAACGCCCTCGTCGCCGAGCTGAGCAAAGCGTGAAAGGTCAATCATTCCGCCGTCAATGGGCGTGCTGTCAATTTTAAAATCTCCCGTCTGAACAACCGTGCCGCAATCACACTTGATTGCAAGAGCGATTGCATCGGGGATTGAGTGATTGACATGGATTGCTTCAACGGTAAATCCGCCGAGGGTTATAACATCTCCCGGGGCAATTTCATTAAGCTTTGCGCTGCCGAGAAGCCCGTGCTCTTTAAGCTTGCCCTGAATAAGACCGATTGTGAGCTTCGTTCCGTAAACGGGAATGTTGACGGTTTTAAGCAGATAAGCCAAGCCGCCGATGTGATCCTCATGCCCGTGGGTGATGATTATTCCCCTGATTTTATCGGCATTGCGCTCAACATATGAAAAATCGGGAATAACAAGGTCAACTCCGAGCATCTCGGGGTCGGGAAAAGAAAGACCGCAGTCAACAAGGAACATATCGTCCTTATACTCATAAAGAGTCATATTTTTGCCGACCTCGTTGAGTCCGCCGAGAAACGCTATTTTGACAGGCAGCTCGTTTGATTTTCTGTATTTTTTTGCCGAGCCGTTAGTCGGTCTTGAAGAACGCTGCTTTTTGGGCTGCTTGCTCTGCGGTGCCTGAGCTGCCTTACTCCTCTGCTGAGCCTTAGGCTTGCCGCTTTTTTCTTTGTTGGTAGTATTATTCTTTTTTTGCATATTTTCTCCTGTTCTTAAAATTTCTTTTATATTTTCGGATATATTTTCAAAGGTTTCGGTTCTATGTTGGCGGGGCATCACGCTCGTGCCCCACGATATATAATATCCTTTTATTACCTGAATGTCAAGTATTAGTAATATTTAATATATTTTAAAATTATATCTGCGATGCGGAGTTGAGCTTTTCCTCAATGTCGGCGCACAGCTCGTCTGCCGCCTCCATGCTGTCCGCTTCGGCGAGAACGCGCACTCTTTCACCGCTTCTTTCGGGGATAACAAGCAGTCTGCCGCCGCTTTTGACAAGCTTTATTCCCTCAAAGCCGTTATCGGTTTGAGCGCCTCCCTCTCCCACAACGGCGGCAAGATTTGAGGGCGAAAAGCCGATACGCACACTTTTTCTGACAATATATTTTTCGGGAAGCTCCGATAAAAGCCGGGCAATACTCTTATCCCGTTCTTTCGCAACGGAAAGTAGCTTTACCGCAAGGAACAGACCGTCTCTGACAAAAATCTGCTTTGCCGCAAGCCGCCTTGCAGAAGAATCCGAATTATCCGCGGGAGTGCTTAAATAGCGGTAGGCTTTTCTGCCGTTTTCCTCTGCAAGCAAATCAAGAAAAGCGGGCGCGTCATAAGGAACGGCAATATCTCTGCCGTTTCTCATTTCATTAAGGCAGCAAAGCGCAAGCAGCTTTTCATATTCGATTTTTTCTCCGCCGCAAACCGCACTCAGCCTTGTGCCCGAGCCGTCAATGACAAGCTTGATTTCATCGCTTTCGTGCCCGCCGAGCCGCATAATACAGTTTTCGAGCAGCGTTTTAATGCTTTCGTTCTCACATTCAACGCACGCGCCCGTTCCCTGCAAGCCGTAGGGAGCCTGCTTCATCAGCTCCTGATTATACAGAAGCTTCACTCCCGACATATCGGAAATCCCTTTAATTTCATCTTCGGAAATTTCTTTAAACTCGCATTTCGACATTCCGCTCTCTATTTCTCTTTCAAAGCGGCGCGGAATGGAAAGCCCGCCCTCACCGCATATTCTGACCTCGCGCGAATTTTTTCCGCTTACAAAAAGCCCCGAGCCGAGCCCGCAGAAATTGACGAGGAAATTAAGCTGCGCTTCAAAGCACTCTCCGAAATCCCATACCGTGCTCCCCGCGCCCACAAGACCCGCTTCAACCGCAAGCCGAAGCATACACGCAGTTTTGGAGCCGTCGCCCGCAACGCCGATTTTTTTGCCGTTTCCCGAGCTTCCGACAGCCGCTCCGAGCCTTACGCAGGTTTCCGCATTGAGCCGCGCGCCGCACCGCTCGTCAACGCCGCTTTCGCTCAGATATTCCGCTCTGACGCTGCCGTATTTAACATTTGAAGCAACGCTTGCACCCGCGCCAACAAGCTTGCCGGGCCAAATATGGATATTCGGCTTAACGCTCGCTCCCGAGCCGATAACGCTGCCCGAGCCTGCCACGCTGTTTTCAAACATCTGCGCGCCGCTTTTCAGAGCCGCACCCGAGCAGACAAGAGCGCCCGTAACAGAGGAATTTGAGGCAAGCCAGCTGTTTTCGAGAACAACGGAATAGCGAACCTTTGCCCCTGCGCCTATAAAACATTTGCTGTCAATGACTGTATAAGGACCGATAACCGCTCCGTCCTCAATCTCGGTTTCCTCTCCGATATACACAGGCGGCACAACGCTGTAATTTCCTTTCGGCAATCCCTTTTCAGAGTAAATTCCGCTTGCCGTGGGGCTGACGGGCGGCTTGATTTTTCCGTCAAAAACATCTCGCTGACATTTAAGATATGCCTCTATATTGCCCACATCGCACCAATAATCCGAGCAGCGGTAGCAATAAACGGGCATATCCCGTTCAAGCATCATCGGGAACAAGTCGGCGGCAAAATCGTATTTTTTGCCCTTGGGAATAAGGTCGAGACACTCGGGATTTATTATATAAATACCCGTGTTTGCAAGGCTGCTGACGGCCTGAGACCAAGACGGCTTTTCCAAAAATCCCGTCACTCTGCTTTCACGGTCAGTCTTAACAATTCCGTATTCCCTCGGGTCGGCGGCGTCTGTTGCGGCAATGGTTATCATTGCTCCCCTTGCCTTGTGATAGGTTACGATTTTTTGAATATCGAAATTGCACAAAGCATCTCCGCTGATAACAATAAAAGGCTCTCCGAAATCCGAGGCGGCATTTTTAACGCTGCCCGCCGTGCCGAGCGGCTCATCCTCCCGAATAAATTCAAGCTGCATATTTTTATAGCCGTTTTCATATTGCTTCTCAACAATATGAGGCAGATAGCCGAGAGTTACCGCCGCCTGCGTTATTCCGTTTGATAACAGCAAATCAAAAATGTACTCAATTATCGGCTTGCCGAGAATTCTCGCCATGGGCTTCGGCAAGGTGCAGGTCAGGGGTCTGAGCCTGCTTCCTTCGCCGCCTGCCATAATTACCGCCTTCATAAAATCATTCCTTTCTGATTTCTCGGCAATATTATTGGCAAAAAATACTCCAAATAACCGATTTATCTATTGTTTCCTCATAAAAACAATGCTATAATAAATAAAATTCATTTATACGGAGAAAAAAATGGCTGAACTGAAAAAGGTGGAAATATTTACGGACGGCGCGTGCTCGGGCAACCCCGGCCCCGGCGGCTGGGGAGCAATACTGCGCTACGGCAGCCGTGAGCTTGAACTAAGCGGCGGCGAAAAATCAACCACAAACAACCGAATGGAGCTGACCGCGGTTATAGAAGCTCTTAAAAGACTGAAAGAAAAGTGCGACATCACGATTTATACCGACTCAAAATATGTTGCGGACGCTTTTTTGCAGGGCTGGATATGGAATTGGGCAAAAAACGGATGGAAAAAAGCTGATAAAAAGCCCGTCCTCAATCCCGAGCTTTGGCAGACTCTTTTGACCGAAATCAGAAAGCACGAATACAAAATCGTTTGGGTCAAAGGTCACGCGGGGCATCCCGAAAACGAGCGGTGCGACGCACTTGCAACCGCAAAAGCATCGGAATATGCAAAATGAAAATTAAATCAGATATAAAATCGGAAAGGATAAGATTTATGAAAAGAACCGTCAGCATAATTCTTGCACTTGTAATTATCTGCCTCGTCCCCTCGGCGGCACTCGCCGCAGCGGAAAAATGCGACTGCGGCACAACGCCCGTTGTTTTTGTGCCCGGCTTCGGTGAATCGCTTTATCTTAACCCCGAGAGCGACTCGCGCGTTTCCGCTTTTCCTCCCGAAAAGGACGCGATTATGTCCGCAGTTCCCGATATTATAAAGGCAGTTGCGGCGGTGCTTGTTTCGGGCAACTATGACAGCTTCGGAGATTATGCAATGGACGCCGCCGATAAAATGCTCGGCGATATGGCATGCAACCCCGACGGCACATCAAAGAAGAATGTCGGAATAATGCCGAAAGAAATGCCCTCGGCAGATGCTCACAAAATCACAAATTACAATTTTGCCGGAGTTTCCGAAGAACCCTGCGGCGAATACACATATTTCTATGACTGGCGGCTTGACCCCATCGACAACGCCAAAGGCTTAAAGACCTTTATTGATAAAGTTAAGGATATCACGGGTCACGACGAA
Source organism: Clostridiaceae bacterium (assembly GCA_016297555.1). GTDB lineage: Bacteria > Bacillota > Clostridia > Oscillospirales > Acutalibacteraceae > CAG-177. The sequence goes on along the minus strand of JAEDGK010000002.1, from coordinate 20,498 downwards.
ATTGTTCTGAGCTGCCACAGCCAGGGCAACACCGTTGTTGCTTCATATCTTCATCTTTACGGCAGCAGCGGAATTAAAAAACTCGTTTTCCTCTCCCCTGCATATAAGGGACTTTCGCTCATCGGCTGCCTGCTCAACAGAGAAATCTCCGTTTCGGGCAAAAGCGACGAGCTGAGTGAATACATAAAAGGAATTATGGGCTATGACAACGCAAAGGCACAGCTCATCGGCGCAGTTATCGACGCTTTGAGCGACATGGGAGTTGTTGACGCTCTGCTTGACTTTGTTCAGAAAATTCTCGATTCACAGTTTGACAGAATATTAGACGAATTTCTCATTGACGCAATGGGCACAATGCCCGGAGTATGGTCTTTTGTGCCCGATGAATACTATGAGAGCGCAAAGAGCAAAACCTTTAAGGGTAATTCGGAATATGACGCTTTAATCAAGAAAATCGACTATTACCACTACAATGTTCAAAACCGCGTCGAGGAGCTTATTCACAGCGCAAAGAAAAGCGGAACGGCAGTTGTCATCGCAATGGGCTATGATATTTCGACGATACCCGTCACAACCGCAAGGGAAACTCACTCCGACCTGCTCATTGACACAGGCTATATGAGCCTCGGCGCCGTTTGCTCCGATATCGGCAAAACTCTCGGCGAGGGCTATGAGCAGCGCAACACAGCCTGCGGACACAATCACATTTCGCCCGACCTCACCATTGACGCATCAACCTGCGAATTTCCCGAATACACTTGGTTTTTCCGCGGCAACGGTCATAACACATTTGACGCGCCTTACCTTGAATTTTTAAAATGGGCTATACTCTTTGACGGACAGCCCACGGTTCATTCAAGCGAAAGATATCCGCAGTTTATGCAGACAAAAGAAGGCGAGCTTGTGCCCGTTGACGGACCGAGAGCCGCCGAATCACGCGGAAATCTTGAAATCATCATCACCTGCGCTTTATCACTCATTAAGGACTCTTTCAAAAGCTCAAAGCATTAAAAATTCAGCATAAAATAACAAGTTGAATTCCGCAAGGCTTTGTGATAGAATTCTTAATCGGGCTTCATTGCCCGGAAAGGATGTAACAAGTGAAATCTTCTTTTATAAAAGGACTGTCAAGCGGAATTCCGATTGCTTTGGGCTATTTTTCCGTTTCTTTCGGTTTCGGAATAATGGCTGTTAAATCCGGCATCAGCGCAATAAGCGCGGTTATAATTTCTCTTACAAACCTGACCTCTGCGGGTCAGGCGGCGGGAGTGGGCATAATTGCTTCGGGCGGCACGCTGATCGAAATGGCGATTACGCAATTCGTAATTAATCTGCGTTACTCTCTGATGGGTCTTTCGCTCTCGCAGAAGCTCTCCGATTCATTTACAACTCCCCACCGAATAATCGCATCATTCGGCATAACAGATGAAATATTTGCCGTTGCATCGGCTCAGCCCGAGCGGCTTGTGCCGTCATTTATGTACGGTCTGATACTCATTTCCTCATTCGGCTGGGTAAGCGGAACGGCTCTCGGAGCGTTTGCAGGACTCGCGCTCCCCGCTTCGCTGACTTCCGCAATGGGAATTATGCTCTACGGAATGTTCATAGCCATTATTATCCCCGCCGCAAGAGCGAGCAAAAAAGACCTTGTTGTTATCTGCCTTGCGGCGATTTTCAGCATTGCTTTCAAGTTTCTTCTGCCGTCGGTTTCTTTCGGCTTTGCAATTATAATCAGCGCAATCGCCGCGGCGGTTATCGGAGCGCTTCTCTACCCCGTTGAAATTTCAGAAACGGAGGGCGAGGAGCAATGAGCATGGTTCTTTATATTGCCGTTATGGCGGGCGTTACATATCTTATCAGGATGATTCCGTTTACCGCTTTCAGGCATAAAATCAAATCCCGCTTTCTGCAAAGCGTTCTTTATTACATTCCCTATGCGGTGCTCAGCGCAATGACCTTCCCCGCAATATTCTATTCAACGGGAAGCACGGCAACCGCCGCCGTGGGAACGGCTGTTGCAATTATACTTGCCTATTTCAAGCTGCCGCTGACGGCAGTTGCCGTTTCCGCCTGCATTGCGGCGTTTGTTACGGGTCTTATTATCTGACTTTCGGAGTGGTTTTATGAAACATAACAACGAATTTGTAAAAGCTTTTTTTGAGCGTTATTCATATCCCGAGAACGCCGTTGAAGTTTTTACTCAGGTTTTGGAACGGCTTGACTCCGAGCCCGAATTTGCAGACAGCTTTGACGAAGCCGTTAACGGCTATATGTTTCCGCAGGCGGGCGATTTGAAGCAAGCTCTTGAAAAGGTTTCCGCTCTTGCCGAAGAAAAGGGAATAAATAAATATACTCTTCATTTTATCTTTTTGCTTGCCTGCGCCGAAATACTCAAAAGCCGCTGGCATTTATCGGGATTTCCCGAAGAAATATATTGGGACACAATGGCGGATATGCGCTATAAATTTAAAGAGTGCGTTGACTGCGAGGAGATTCCCGGAATATTTGTTGCCGACTGGTATTACGGCTTCTTTGACATGACAAGAATTGCTCTCGGCAGATTTCAATATGAAATGAGGCAGTTCAGCCCCAATGATGAATTAGTTACAAAATGCGGAAAAGAAATCAAAGAGGGCGATTATTACATTAATTTTCACATCCCCTCCTCCGGCGTTCCGATAACGGATGAAATAAGGCTTGAGTCATACAAAAAAGCTTACGGGGCTTTCGGAAAGTATTTCCCCGACGGCAAGGCGGTTTTCGGCTGCGGCTCATGGCTGCTTTTCCCGCGACACCGCGAATTTCTGCCGAAAAACTCCAATATTCTGAAATTTATGGATGATTTTGAAATAATCTGCCACAGCGAAAAAGAGGGCTTCTCCAACGGCTGGAGGGTTTTCGGAAAATATTCCGACCTGCCCTATGACAAGCTGCCGAGAGATACCTCGCTGCGCCGAGCCTATGCCGACTGGCTTATTGCAGGCAACAAAACAGGCGACGCATTCGGAATATTTGTTTTTGACGGAGAAAAAATCCTAAGATAAATTCAAAGAGCGTTCAACGAAAAATTCCGCTGAACGCTCTTTTTTATTCTGCTTTATTATACCGCCGCAGAGGATGCCGAAGCATTACCCGCCGCGTCAAAGGCGGTTATAACATAGCTGTCGCTTATTTTGCCGCTTTCGTCCGTTAAGGCAAGCTCTGGAGAGTCAAAGCACATTTCAACACGGGCGAAAAATTCTCCGTTTTTCTCAACTCGGTAATATGCAATCCCGAAATTATCCGAAGCCGCATCCCAGCTAAGGGAAACGCCGTTTTCGGCAGAGGATTTTTTGAAATTTTCAACCGCCGAGGGAGCTTCGCTTTCAAGCTTATGCCCGTTTTTCAGATAGTCAAGATAAGTTTCAATAAAAATCGGATTTACAAGCTCGGGGCTGAAATAGTGATTATATGAAAAGGTTATGATATTCTCCGCATAGAGCGACGCTGCCTGCATTTGGCGCACAAACCTGTCAAGCGTTGCAGTTACAACCTGCGTATTTTCTGTTGCGGGGCGTGTGAGAATGCCGTCAAAAGCCGTGTCGGCAAAGCTGAGATTAAAGTTTTCACAGTTAGCCCACAGCCTGATATCGGCATTTGCCGCCTTGACTGCCTGAGCATACATTTTCCAGTTTCTTTCAAGATTGTCTTCTTTTGTCCAAAGCGCACCGACCGCATCCTGCGGAGCAAATATATCTCCGTCACGCAGATGTGCGCCGTTTAAAAGGCGGACAAGGTTTGCAAGAGTTACAACGGGTCCCGCGGCGAGATATTCGGCAAAAAACGGGCTGAAAAGCAGGGGTAAATCGGGATTGACGGCGTTAATTCTGTCAAGAATGACATTCAGCCCTTTGCAAAGCCCGTTAATATTGACCTGACAGGTCAGTATATTATTGAACTCTGGAGTAAAATACCAGCCGTAAAAATTCTCGGAATAGCAGCTGTAATATTTGCCGTAGATTTCCTCCGCCATATCGGCGGCAACGGCGCACATTTCGGCATACTGAGCCGTGATTGCGCCCTCCGTCCAGAAATCGTCAAACATGGCGAGCCCCACAAAAACCTTTATATCTGTTCCCTTGCAGTTTCGCAGAGCCGCCTCGATAACATCAGGCGAGCGCTCGGCTGTATCAAACACGGGCAGAGCGCTGTCATAATAAATGCTCCAACCGCCGCCCGAGGATTTATAAGCCTTGTTTGCAACATCCTGCAAAATCAGATATTTAATCCCCGCCTTTTGCATATTTTCAATCTCGGTCTGCCAGCGTTCATCATCCCACGAACTGCTGAGCCATGACTGCAAAAATGTGCCGTTAAACTCGGGCGCGCATTTCGGCTCGGGGTCGGGAGCCGACGCAAAGGGCGAAACCGATATTATAAAGGCAACAACTGCCGAAATTATTTTTTTGATTAAAGCCAACATAAATTCTTTCTCCTTTTCAAGCCGTTACAGTCTTTTCTTCGGCGTCGGTCATTCCGCTTCGCTTCATTTTGCGTCTGAGCACAAAAAACAGCGCAAACTGAACAAAGAAGGTTGCCGCCCACGAAACGGGATAAGCCCAATACAGATTGACAAGGGTTCTGTTGAGCGGCAAAACAAGATAAATCCACAGTATTCTCAGACCGCAGCCGCCGAGCAGAGAAACTATCATAGGCTCAAATGACTTGCCCATTCCTCTGAGCTGGCTTGCCGCAACATCCATCAGCGAGCAGAAGAAATAAAACGGCATTATCAGAATCAGCCTGTCTGCACCGATGGCGATAACCTCGGGGTCTTTTGAGAACAAGCCCACAATGCTTTCACCAAAAATACAGCCGACAACGCCCATTGAAGCTCCGATGGTAAAAGCAATTATGATGCAGTAGCGGTAGATTTTGCCGATATTTGAATATTTTTTCGCGCCCATATTCTGAGACGAAAATGTCATCGTTGTCTGTGCTACGGCATTTGTGCAGGTATAAATATATGAATCATAATTGGAGCCTGCCGCAATTCCCGCCATGGCAACCGAGCCGAAGGAATTGACCGTTGACTGAATTATAACATTCGATACGGAAAACAGGGAATTCTGTATTCCCGCAGGCAGACCGAGCAGCATTATGCTTTTAAGCTCCTGCAAACAGAAACGCAGCTTAGAGGGCATCAGACGGCAGGCATTGTTCATTTTGGTGAGATAAACAACTATCATAACCGCCGAAAGATACTGTGAAACAATCGTTGCAATCGCAACTCCGCTGACTCCGAAATCAAAAGCTGTTACAAGAACGACATTCAGCACAACATTCACAAAGCCCGAAGCGGTCAGTATGTAAAGCGGTCTTTTTGTGTCACCCGTTGCCCTGACAACGGACGCTCCGAAATTATAAACCATCAGCCCGGGTGAGCCGAGAAAATAAATTTTAAGATAAAGTGAAGCAAGGTCAATAACATCATCGGGCACTTTCATAAGCCTGAGCATTTCAGATGAAAAGAAGAAGCCCGCCGCTCCGATGAGAAATCCGCTGACAACGCTCAGCAACATTGCCGTGTGGGTGCACTCGCTCACACGGGCATCGTCTCTTTCGCCGATGTGCCTTGCTATCATTACTCCCGAGCCCATTGAAAGCCCGAGAAAAACATTAAGAAACAAATTGACAAGCGAGCCTGTTGAGCCGACCGCCGCAAGAGCCTCTTTGCCGACAAACCTGCCCACGACAATAACATCAGCCGTGTTGTAGGCAAGCTGCAAAAGCCCCGTAAGCATAAGCGGAACGGAGAAAACAAGAATTTTCTTCAAAAAAGGTCCGCAGGTCATATCAAGAGCATATCTTTTTTCCATTATTTCTCTTTATTGGCGCGTTAAAGCGCCGTATGCCTCCTCAAATATAGTTCTTATCATTATCTTGCGGGTATTCAACGCCCGTCATTGCGCGGATTTCATCCATCTGCCGCATAATATAAAGCGTTTGCTCGGGCGTTACAACCGGACTTTCCGAAAATCCCTGCGAAACGCAGTCGCAGAAATGGGCAATCTGCTCCTCAAAGCCGTTGCCCGCATAGGGCGCGTCTATTGTTTCCTCTCTGCCGTCATTAAAATGAAGCTCGATTTTTTGAGGAGCATAAAAGCGGCTGAGCCTTGCATAGCCCTTTGTGCCGTAAACAAAGCCCTCGTTTGGCTTGCGGAGCAGAATTGCGCTTGAAATATCGGCTATCGCTCCGCTTTTATATTTCATAAGCACGCAGGTGTGGCTGTCAACGCCGTTAAAAAGAGTAGCTTCGGCTTTTATTGAAGCAACATCCTTGCCGAGATACCAGCTTGCAAAATTAAGCCCGTAAACACCGACATCGAGCAGAGAACCTCCGCCGTTTTCGCGCTTGAAAACATGGTGACCCATTTCGTCCTCGTCCATGGTGTAGCAAAACTTGCCCTCAACCGCCGTTACCTCGCCGAGCACGCCGTTCTGCACAAGCTCGAGCATTTTCAGCGTTCCCGGAACAAGGCGCGCCCACATTGCTTCCATCAGGAAAACTCCGTTTCTTTCGGCGCAGGCAAACATTTCGCGCGCCTGCTCGCTATTGACAGCCAAAGGCTTTTCGCAAAGCACATGCTTGCCGTTATTCATCATAAGGCAAGAGCACGCCATATGCCCCGAATGAGGCACGGCGATATATGCTGCGTCAATCAAATCGGACTGCGCCATCGCTTCGTAGCTGCCGAAGCGCAGAGGAATACCGAACTCATCGCCGAAAGCGTCGGCATTTGCCTGAGTTCTCGATGCAACGGCGGCAAGCTGCGCGCCCTCAACATTTTTTATTGCATTTGCAAATCGGTGAGCAATAACGCCCGTGCCGACAATACCAAATCTGAGCTTTTTCAAAGATAAGCCCTCCCTGTAAAATGCTTTTTAATTAATTATATCATCTTAGGGTTAAAAGTCAAATAAAATAGCCCCGAAACGCACAAGGCGCTTCGGGGAAGCTCTGATAAGATTACTTAATCTTATTTTTAACTGCGATAACAACCTCTTGGAATATTGTCCAGAATTTTGTTCCCTTAAAAGCGATAAGGAGATTGTCGAGAACCGCGCTGAGCCCTGTTTTCTGCTCAAACTTGAGCGGCTCGCTGCCGTCATCAATGATGAGCGCCTGAGAAAGGCACATTCCGCCCGCACCGCTCAGCTCAACTCTTACATATTCAAAATCTTTCGCTCCGATGATTGTGTCAAGGTCAAGCACAACGGCGCCGTCTCCTATCGCCTGCTTTGCGATAACCTTACCGTTTGCGATGAACTGAATTTCCTGAGCGTCGGTTGCACGGACGGTTATGCTGTGACCGTCAACCGAAAGCTCGCTGAACATGGGATAGGGAATGTCGGTGTTTCTGACATCGAATTCCTCTTTCGGACCTATCTCAAAGTTATTGCCTCTGAGTTTTCTTGTAATTGCAAAGAACGCGCCGTTCTGCATGGTTGCCTTGATGTTTTCAACAGTGTTTTCTTCCATCATAAATACGCTGAAAGAGCTGTCAACATTATCAAGAGTGTGAGCGTCGGTATTGCTGAAACCGATAACGGTTTTGCCGTAAGGCAGGCAGTACATAAGCAGATTATCCCAAAGAATTCTGTCGTAGCCTGTTGTGCCGTTTTTCTCGTTGAGAACTTCCGTGCCGAGGCAGGAATCGTATTTGAGAATAAGGTCGCCGAAGAACTTGATGTTGGCGGGGTCATTGACCGCCTCGGGATTGGCGTTGGTTTCAAGCCAGTCGCCGGGATGGTTGATGTGAGAAAGTCCGCCGTTATCCTGAACGAATTTAATCGCCTTTTCGTAGCCCGCTTCATTCTCAACGCCGCCGAAGCCGTTGCCGACATTTGAGGGCAGGAAGAAGCCGTTGACATGGTTTTTGCTCAGAGAGAGGTTATTAAGCTCGTTTCCGCCGGTAACGCAAACCATCTTTCTGCCTCTGTTATTATAAGTGCCGCTGGTTATTGCCTCATAATCCTCGTCGGTAAGATGAGCAACTCTGTTACCAAGAAGCTCCTGATACGAATAGAGAAGCTGCCTTGAAGGCTCTTTATTCCATTCAACGCCCGTTACGCCGTGGTCGGCATTGGCAAGGAAATCATAGCCAAGCTCATAATACTTTTTAACCATTGTTTCAAGGTCGATATCCGCGTCGCTGTAAGTTGTGTGCGAATGGAGATTGCCTCTGTAAGCGCCCCATGCATTATCGCCGCTCCAAATGACATCGGCATAGGGAGAAACGATTTTATAATCCGCCGCTTCTGCCGCTCCCGCACCGATAATGCACACGGAGAAAATCATTATAAAACTTAATGCAAGGCTGAGAATTCTTTTAAAATTTTTCATTTTTTACCTCCAAAAATCAATAATTAAAACGGATTGATTATTCTTTCAAGCGGATTGTAGCCCAACGCGAAATACTTGAATATCCAGATAATCGGATTAAGCCTGAAGAATAACAGGTCTATAACGGTGACAAGCTCTCTGAGGAACCACGGAAGGTCATATACTTTGTTGACCTTGACGGGTGCAAACTCCTCTCCCTCTGCTTGAAGCACAAACGGCTGAGAATAGCAAATTCCGTTATCACCCGTAAGATAAAATCTGACATAGAGATAAGGCTCGTCAAGCAGCTCGGAATGAAGGTCAAGAACCGCTTTTCCGTCCTTAATATCGGTTTCGCGCAGGATAACATTGCCGTTTGAAACCCAAGTAATCATATTGAAATTAACGCCCTCAACGGATATTGTATCATTTTCCTGATCAACGGAAAGACGGGTAACCATGGGCGTTGTGTCGCTGTTGTAATCCTTTGTTTCGCAATCATCGTTATAGCCGGGCATCTCAGCCATTCCGTTAAGCTCAACACCGTTTGAATAATGGGAAACCGAGAAAAACTCGCCGTTTTCCATGCTCTTGCGGAAATTATCCATAGTAAGCTCGGGCATAAGATGCATAGTGTAAGCATCGTTTATCGATCTTTCGTTATGAGAATCGGCAAAGGTAAACGACCAGGGAACTACGCCGTTGGGAACAGTCTTTTGAAGAACCTGATCATAGAGAATTCTGTCGCAGCGTGTGTGAGCGTCGGTTGCGCTGTTTATGCCCATTCCGAGGCTTGAGCCTTTGTAATCAAGAAAGATTTTTGCAAATTTTTCGGCATAATAATCGTCAACGGGCTGACCGACATGGTCGGCGCTGTCTTTATCGGGATAAACATATTCGCCGACATGGGAAAGCATTGAAATGCCGCCCGCTTCCGCAACTCCCTTGCTCGGAGTTTCGTAATCGCCGTAAACTCCCGCAAGACCCTGACCGTAATCCGAAAAATAGCCCGTCAGATGGCAGTCGGCAACGGGAGTTGCCATATTAAGCTCAATTCCGAGAGGAACATCGAGCATACCGTTCTGATGAGTGCGCTTTTCGGAAGCTGCCGTGCCGTTAATATAAGCGCTGTATTCCTCCTCGGTCAGCGGAATAACATCGGACATTCCCGTGCGTTCTTTTTTAATATAACGCAGCAGAGGAATGAGCTCGGGCTCCTTGTTCCAGCCCTTGTTGATAGTGCCGTGATCCGTCAAAGCCACTATATCGTAGTTAAGGTCATAATGCTTCTGAACATATTCGCGGATGGTTAAATAACCGTCGCTCGCGTTGGTGTGGCTGTGAAGCTGAGTTTTATAAGCACCCCAGCTATCCCAATCAACAGCTGCATAAGGATTGGTTATTATGTAGTTCTTTTCTTCTGCGGCATATGCCGATATTCCGAGAAGCGGAATTGCCGTCAAAACCGCAAGAAAAACAGCCGTTATCTTCCTGAACATTTTCACTCTCCGTTCTCTGCAAAGCAGATTAATTATGTTAATAATAATAGTACCGCGTTCAAAAAAAGTCAATATTCAAAAAATTTTTTGTGGATTTTGCCGCATTTGCCGCCGTTTTTTTCACAGAAACACCAAATCTTGCGATTGCTTAAAACAGGCATTTTCAAGCTCGGACTGCCGAAAAAGAATTTTAATTATTTTTCCGTAATATCATTATTGTTGCAGTATTCGGATGTATAATAAATTCGTTGGGAGGGTATAAAATGGCAAAATCACCATATCAGAAACTGAAACCTCTTTATCTGCTGAAATATCTGATGCAACATTCGGACGAGGAGCACCCCGTGAGCACGGCGGAATTAATTGCGGAGCTTGCAAGAAACGGAATTTCGGCTGAAAGAAAAAGCATTTATACGGATATTGAGGCTCTGACAAACTTCGGAATTGACATTATAAAGGTCAACGGTAAAAACGCGGGTTATTACATAGGCTCACGCGATTTTGAGCTGCCCGAGCTGAAGCTGTTGGTTGACAGCGTTCAGTCCTCAAAATTCATCACGCAGGAAAAGACATTTAAGCTTATCAAAAAAATCGAAAACCTTGCGAGCATTTATGACGGTCAGCTTCTTCAAAGGCAGGTATTCGTCAGCAACAGGGTTAAAAGTATGAACGAGAGCATTTATTACACGGTTGATGTTATCTCTGACGCAATAACGCAGAACCGAAAAATACGGTATCAGTATTTTGAATACACCGTTGAAAAGGAACGCCGATTCAGACATGACGGAGCTTTTTACGAGGTCAGTCCCTTTGCGCTGATATGGGACGATGAAAACTACTATATGCTTGCGTGGGACTCCGATGCCGAAAAAATGAAGCATTATCGAGTTGATAAAATGTATAAGGTTTCCATGACAGAATCCGAGCGCGACGGCGTTGAAAGCTTTGAAAAGGTTGATATGTCATCTTATAACAAAGCAGTTTTCGGAATGTTCGGAGGAAGCGAGCAAAGGGTTAAGCTGCGCTTTGCAAACCATCTTGTCGGAGCCGTTCTTGACCGCTTCGGCAGAGATACGATAATTATTAAAGACGGCGGCGAGCATTTCACCGTCAGCGTCAATGTGGTTGTCAGCGGTCAGTTCCTTGCATGGGTTTTCGGCTTCGGAACGGATGCGGAAATAATCAGCCCCGCAGATGTGCGCGAGGAAATGAAAATGCAGGCTTTGAGCGTAGCGGAAAAATATTGATATAACAGCAGCAGCCTGCACCAAGCCTCTCGGGCATCGGTGCAGGCTGCTGCTTATTGCGCTTATTCTATTTCAAGAGTATGCGATTCCGGGCAGGAGGTTTCTTTTTTGGGAAGCGTCAGTTTCAGCACGCCATTATCGTATTTTGCTTTAATCTTATCGGTTTTAATTCCCGAAACATCAAACTGCCTGCTGTAAGAGCCGTATGAACGCTCTCTGTGGATTATCTTATTCTTATCGTCCTTTTTCTCAAATCTGCTGCGGCGCTCCGCGCTGATCGTAAGCGTATCTCCGCTGACATCAAGCTTGATATCCTTCTTTTCAAAGCCGGGCAAATCAGCTTCAAGCAGATAATGATCGCCTTCATCGGTCAAATCGGTTTTGAATTCCGCCAAATCGGGAGAGCCGAAAAATTCACCGAAAGGACTGCCGAAGAAGTTTCTTTCAAATTCTTCCATTTCACGGAACGGATTATAAGCGTTAATATGACGGTTATTGTTTCTGCGAGTAAGCTCAAACATAATTAATACCTCCGAAAAATCAAATATTATTTATGTCAGCCTTTTGTTTTTTGACTTATCCGACAAGGTTGGCATCAGCCGGATTTTTTATGCAACCCATCGGGGTTCACCTCTTTTGCCTTATTTGGTGCATTTCCTTTTGACGCCTATATACTACCGCCCAAAATAACATATTTTGTTATATCGATGTTAAGAATTTGTGAATTTTAGCACTCTCGTGTTCAGAGTGCTAATTATCTTTTTGGCAACAGACGGAAGCTCTGTTTATGAATATGACAGCCTTGACAGAGCGGTGATTTGCAGTTATAATTTTAATCCGCGATATTTAAAAATACATAGGAGGGAAATATTATGTCCGGAACAGTTTTATGGTATAAGTCTCGGGCGAAAGCATGGACTCAGTGCTTGCCGATAGGCAACGGCACGCTCGGCGCAATGATTTACGGCTGCCCTGCCAAAGAAAAGCTCAGTTTAAACCACGATGAGCTGTGGAACGGCGTTCCGAAAGATACGGTCAGACCCGGCGCACCAGAAGCGTTCAGAAAAGCGCGCAGTCTTGCTCTTGAGGGCAAGCTCCACGAAGCGCAGGAGGAAATTGAAAACAACTTTCAGAGCGTTTGGAGCCAAGCGTATATGCCTTTGGGCGACCTTGAAATTGATTTCGGTCTGCGCGGCAGAATAACGGATTACAGGCGTTCTCTTGACCTTGAAAACGCGGTTTCCTCCGTTGAATTCACCTGCTCCGGCGTTAAATACAAAAGAGAATATTTCGCTTCATATCCCGCAAAGGCAATCGCGGCAAAGCTTACCTGCGAGAGCGGCAAGATGAGCTTTACTTTCGGATTAAGCTCAAAGCTCAGGAGCAACAGCTTTGCCGACGGAAACACCGTCATTCTTGACGGCGAGTGCCACGGCGAAAACAATATCGGCAATCATTCGGACAGGAAAGATTATTTTGACGAACCCGAAAAGCGCGGTATGCGCTTCCGTGCGGCTGTTAAGGTTATTACCGACGGCACGGTTTCAGAAAGTGAAAACCGCATTTCCGTTAAAGACGCTGCAAGCGCCGTTCTGTTCTTTACCGCAGAAACAAGCTTCAACGGCTGGAACAAGCACCCGTTCCTTGAGGGAAAGGAATACAAAGAGCCTTGCATAAACAGACTTGACGCTCTTACCGATTATGAAGCCGAAAAAGAAAAGCACATCACGGATTACCGCGAGCTTTTCGGCAGAGTATCTCTTGAACTCGGCGACGGGCGCGAAGAACTGCCGACCGACAAAAGGCTCATTGCATTTAAAAAGGACAAAAACGATATTTCACTTATCACCCTTGTTTATAATTACGGAAGATATCTTGCGATTTCTTCGTCAAGAGAGGGTTCTCAGCCCTCAACGCTTCAGGGAATCTGGAATGACCGTCTGACTCCCCCGTGGCATTCAAATTACACGGTCAATATCAACACCGAGATGAACTATTGGCCCGTTCTTATGTGCAGAATGCCCGAGGTAAACCTGCCGCTGATTGAAATGGTTAAGGAACTGAGCATAAGCGGCGAAAGGGCGGCTCAGGGTCAATACGGAGCAAAGGGCTGGGTTTCGCACCATAATGTTGACCTTTGGCGGCTTGCAACTCCCGTTTCGGGCAGCTCGCAATGGGCGTTCTGGCACGGCTCGTCAGGCTGGCTTTGCAGGCATCTTTTTGAGCATTATGAATATACAGGCGATATCGAATTCCTCAGAAGCACCGCATATCCCATAATGAAAGGCGCGGCGGAATTCTATCTTGATATAATGGTTGAATATGACGGCAAGCTTGTTCTTGCTCCCGGAACTTCACCCGAAAATTCCTTTGAATATCAGGGGAAAAGCTGCTGCTGTGCAAAATACAGCACAATGTCAATGTCGATTGCAAGAGAGCTTTTTGAAAACTGCATAAAAGCCTGTGAAATTCTCGGCATTGACGGCGATTTCTCCGCTAAGCTTGCCGACACGGTTTCAAAAATGGCTGATTTCAAAATCGGCTCAGACGGTCAGCTTCTTGAATTTGACGACGATTATCCCGAGGTTGAAATTCACCACAGGCATTGCTCGCATCTCTATGCGCTCCACCCCGCAAACCTTATAACCGCCGACGGAACTCCCGAGCTTGCCGCCGCCTGCCGCAGAACTCTTGAGCGCAGAGGCGACAACGGAACGGGCTGGAGCCTCGGCTGGAAAATCAATTTTTGGGCAAGGCTCTTTGACGGCGACCATGCGCTGAAACTCATTGAAATGCAGCTTCGCCCCGTAAAAAGCACGGGCTTTAACTACACAAACGGCGGCGGAACATATGAAAACCTTTTTGATGCTCATCCCCCTTTCCAGATTGACGGCAATTTCGGTTTTGTCAGCGGAATAACTGAAATGCTTATGCAGAGCCGTGACGGAAAAATATATATTCTTCCCGCTCTTCCGTCAAACTGGAAAAACGGCAAAGTTTCGGGTCTGCTTGCCAAAGGCAATGTGATTGTTGATATCGAATGGCAAAACGGCTCGGCTGTCAGATACAGCCTTGAAGGAAAAGGCAGGTTTACGGTAATAGTTAACGGAAAGGAAACCGCCGTTGAGCTTTCAGGCGAAAAGGTAACCTTCGATGCCTGAAAACAAATATGACCTTTTTGATTTTGACAAAACGGTTTATCCTTATGACTCCGAAACCGTATTTTTATTCTACTGCATTCTTCACAGACCGTATCTTATTATTCTCGGTCCTTGGCTTTTGCTCAACCTTATACTCTTCTTTTTGGGCTTCGGCGACAACTTCAAGGGCAGATGCTTTTCGTTTCTCCGCTTCATCGACGGTGAGAAAATGGCGAAAAAATTCTGGAAAAAACAGCAAAAGCGAATTTATCCGATTTTTGAGCCGCAAAACAGAGAAAGACCCGTTGTTGTCTGCTCCGCTTCGCCCGAATTTCTGCTGAAACCCATCTGTGAAAAATACAAGGTAAACACGCTCATTGCAACAAGAATGAACCCGAAAACAGGCAAAATAGAAGGCTTTAACTGCAAGGATAAGCAAAAGCCGCTCCGAATAGCCGAAGCCGTACCGGACGCTGAATTTGTTAATGTCTACTCCGATTCAATCAAGAGTGATGTTCATATTTTTGAGCTTGGCGAAAAGTGCTTTCACGCCAAAAAGGGCGTTTTAACAGAAATGAGCATTGAAGAAATCAGGGGTAAAGCAAAAAAGGAATAATCAATAAGAAAAGCGGCGGTGCACCGAAGCACCGCCGCCGATTGTTTTTGTAATATTAAATTCCGCCAATCATTGAAATAATGCGCTTGACAAGACCCGTAAGGTCAAAGCAAAGCTTGGGCTGCTCAAATTCCTTGTCGCTGACGCCTGAGGTGATTGACTTAACCTTGAACGGAAGAACCTGAGCCGAATCAACGGTCTGCTCATTGCCGTCTTCATCAACTATAACAGCCTTAAAGCCTACAAGCTTATCGTTTGAATAATAGAATTCAGCTTTTGTTTTAAGCATTGCCGCAATGCTCTCTGCGTCTCCGCCGGCAGCAACAACATAAGCGACAAGCTCTTCTTCCGTCAAATCGTTGATATTGACGCCCTCGGGAAGCTGAACCGCTCCGCTCTCAACCGCCTTTTTGGCAACTGCTTTTACATCGGGAATGAATTCTTCAACATATACATTTCCGTAGCCGTCAACTTCTTTTTCTCCTGCGCTCTTGAGCTTCATGCAGGCGATATAATCGGATTCAAGATAAGCCATAAGCTCGTCAAGCTCGCCGACATACTGCGAAAGGTCAACCTTTTCTCCTATAAGCTCGGTTACATTGATGTGTATGCGAAGCAGAGGGATATAAGCGTGGATTTCGCCGTTTTCAATATAAGCCTTTATATTGAAAAACCCCGCTTTTGCGCTTGCCGCAACCTTAATATCGGATGTTCCGTCAGCTTTTTCAAACACCTTTGCCGAAGCTTTAACATTCTTAACTTCAATATAATCGTTATCAAAAGCTTCATCAAAGAACTCAACGCTTATCGATTTTGTTTCGGCAAGCTGAGCAAGCAGAGCCTCCGTTTTGGTTTCGGCAGCCGAAGCTCCGAGGCAAAAAACGCTCAAAGCAAGCATTGCAACCGTTAATAAAACACTTATAATCTTTTTCATTTTCAAAGACCTCCTTTGTCTTAATTTTACGCCCTAATTACGACTTTGTCAATGCCTTTTTGACAAAATAATCAAATTATTCGTCACTATATTTGGCCATTTTGTCTAAAAATATAACAAACCTACTCTTGAATTCAAACAAACTGCGCTTCAAGGATAATTTAATTGCATAAAGGATATATTATCCTTGAGGTGATATTTTTGTTTTTCATTACAATATGCTCCGCAGTATCTTATTTAATCGGCAGCATAAGCTCCGCTGTTATTATTTCAAAATGCCTTTACGGCAGCGACATCAGA
Source organism: Clostridiaceae bacterium (assembly GCA_016297555.1). Classification (GTDB taxonomy): domain Bacteria; phylum Bacillota; class Clostridia; order Oscillospirales; family Acutalibacteraceae; genus CAG-177. Next base: position 4,397 of record JAEDGK010000002.1, on the reverse strand, counting down.
TATCTCGGCAGCGGAAATGCGGGGGCGACAAATGCTCTGCGCGTTTTCGGCAAAAAGGCGGGAGCGACAGTATTCTTTCTGGACTTTTCAAAGGGTATGATTGCCGCCGCAGGCGCAAAACTCCTTGTTATTCTTTTTGACGCGCCGTATGAATGTGTTTTGGCAGCGGGATTTTTCGCTCAGCTTGGGCACACTCTGCCCGTTTTCTTTAAATTCAAGGGCGGAAAGGGCGTTGCAACGGCGGCGGGAGCCGCGTTTGCGGTTATGCCGCTTACTGCGGCAATTCTTCTCCTTTCTTTTGCGTTGATTGCCGCAGTTTCCAAAACCGTTTCTCTCGCTTCGGGAATATGCGCGGGAGCGTATCCCCTGCTTGCGTATTTTCTCAGCGACGAAAACAGGGAGCTGAATTTTCTTTTTGCCGCCGCCTGCTCCGCGCTTATCCTAATCAAGCACACGGCAAATTTTGTTCGCCTGCTGGACGGTAACGAGCGAAAATTTTCCAAAAACGGTTAATAATTCTCCTCCGATTTATAAAAATCAGCCAGACAATATTACGGCGGTGTTTAGAAAATGGGGCTTTTTTTACAGACTTGTAATATTTGGTTAATAAAAGTGAATTGACTAAGCGGCGAAAAAAATGTATAATAGATGCGAATTTAAGGGGCGATCGGGGTGCTGACCGATGTGCGGATACGGGGACCGCACCCTTTGTTTTCGGCAATGCCCTGCCCTTAAAAATTCAACTATAAAACGGAGGAAAAATTTTATGAAAAACAGACTCAAAGGGCTGCTCGCCGTAGTTCTTTCTATGGCGTTTGTCCTGACTGCCACTCCGCTTGCGGGCTTTGCGGCAAGCACGGCGGCAATTCAAAACGGATCTTTCACGGTTAACGGCGCAAGCGATCCCGATGCAAAGCTTGTCGAGGGAGATAAGCTCACGGGAAACACCGCCAACGGTGCTTTTTATGTAAGCATCAACGGCGTTAAGGACGAAACCGCCGCAAATTACGGCTCGGTTTCAATCAAAGGCTATGTTGAAGAAAACAGCACAAGTGCCGAAAGCGGCAATGTTTATTACGAGGAATACACCGTTCCCGCCGCCCCCAAGGGCTATAAGGACGGCGCTTCCGTCACAGTTGCCGCTGCCTCGGACAACATTTACAGCACCGCAAGAGGCGCATGGGAAAAGGGTAACTCGGTTAACCTTCAGTATTCACCCGTTGAATACACCGTTTCTTTTGATGCAAACGGCGGCGAAGGCACGGTTAATCCCGTTTCCGCAAAATATGACATTGAAGCAACTCTCCCCTCCGGCGACGGTCTTTCAAAGGCGGGCTCGGAATTCAAGGGCTGGTGCACCACAGCCGACGGCACGGGCACGGTTTATGCGGAAGGCGCAAATGTTAAAAACCTTGCCGATACCGACGGCGCTCAGGTAGTTCTTTACGCAATCTGGAATCAGACCGATTTCACCGTTACTTACTATTCGGAAAACGATAAGCAGTACGGCGACGCTCAGACCTATAAGGTTGGCGATTCCATAGTTCTTCCCGAAGCTCCCGCGGCGGCTGAAGGCTATGTTTTCGCAGGCTGGATTCTCGGTGAAGAAAACGGCACGGTTGTTCCCCTTCCCGAAAAAATGCCCGCTGAAAATCTCAAGGCATACGCTTCATGGAAGCTCAAGGATATTAAAGTCACTTATGTAAATGACGGCAATGAGGTTTCTTCTTCAACCGTACCCTACGGCTCGGACATCTCCGCTACCGTTCCCGCCGACCCCGCTAAGGACGGCTACACCTTTGCGGGCTGGTTTGACGCAGAGGGCAACAATGTTTATTCCTATAAAACCGTTCCCTCTTCGGATATCACCTTCACCGCAAAGTGGCTCAGAAACGGCAATGTAACCTACATGGTAGACGAAAACAAAACCCACGAGGCTTATGAAGTTAAAGAGGGCGATCCCGTTCCCGTTCCCGAAACCAACCCCGAAAAATTCGGCAAGAAGTTTGCAGGCTGGGAGCCCGAAATCCCCGAAACAATGCCCGCTGAGGATCTCGTATTCACCGCAAAGTGGGAAACCGATAAGGAATTTGTTGCCGTTGTTGTAGGCGGCACCGTTATCGCAGGCGGCATCATAGCTGCTATCGCGGGCGGCGCAGGCGCAGCTGCAATCGCAGGCGTTTCAATTATCGGCGGTATTCTCGCCGTAATCGGCGTATCATCAATTATTAACAAGAACACCACTTACACCGTTACCTACAAGGTTGACGGCGAGGTTTACAAGACCTATAAGGTTAAGGCAGGCGAAAAGGTTCCCACTCCCGACGATCCCGCTAAGGAGGGCTATGTATTCGCAGGCTGGGAGCCCGATGTTCCCGACACAATGCCCAAGGAAGACCTTACCTTTGAAGCTGAATGGTCAAAGGTTGACGGCAACATCCCCGACACAGGCTCCGCTGCAATAGGCACTGCTGTTTTTGCTGCGTTTGCTCTCTCGGCTGCTGCTGCAATCATCTTCGCAAAGAAGAAAAAAGAAGATAAATAATCAACTATCCCCGATTAAAAATCATTAATGCAAAGGCGCATTATCGGATTATCCGGTAGTGCGCCTTTTTATCTGACAAATCCGACAAAAAACGGTTAAAAACTTATAAAAATTTTGTTTTATGCAGGCTCATAAAATCCAATATTCTAATTGACACGGAAAGGCTTAAAAAGTATACTTTTTAGGTAATAAGTTTGAAGGGAAGCGAATTGATGAGAGAGAAAATCCTTGTTCTCGATTTTGGCGGTCAATACAATCAGTTAATCGCCCGCAGAGTGCGCGATTTGTGCGTTTATGCCGAAATCAAGAGCTTTAAAACTCCCATTGCCGAAATTAAAGAGCAGAATTACAAGGGAATTATATTCACGGGCGGTCCAAACAGCGTTTACGACCCCAAATCCCCTTCCTATGACCCCGAAATCCTTAATTTGGGCGTTCCCGTTTTGGGAATTTGCTACGGGGCTCAGCTCATGGCGCACCTTGCAGGCGGCAAAGTCAATGCCAATGCAGGCGCAAGCGAATACGGAAAAATCGAGCTGCACAAAAAAGGCGGCTTACTTCTCAAAGGCTTCCCCGAAAACAGCGTTTGCTGGATGAGCCACCGCGATTACATTGAAAATGTGCCGCATGGCTTTGAAGTAACAGCCGTTACGGCGGACTGCCCCTGCGCGGCAATGGAAAACCGCGAAAAAAGGCTTTTTGCCGTTCAGTTCCATCCCGAGGTTAACCACACTGAATACGGCACCGAGATTTTCAAAAGCTTTCTTTTTGATGTTTGCGGCTGCAAGGGCGATTGGATAATGTCCGACTTCGTTGAAGAATCAATTAAAAATTACAGAGAAATGCTCGGCGATAAAAAGGTTCTCTGCGCTCTTTCGGGCGGAGTTGATTCCTCGGTCTGCGCCGCTTTGATGAGCAAAGCAATCGGCAAAAATCTGACTTGCATTTTCGTTGACCACGGTCTTATGCGTAAAAACGAGGGAGATATGGTTGAAAAGGAATTTGCAAGCGCTTTCGACTTTAATCTTATCAGAGTTAACTGCGAAAGCCGCTTCCTCTCAAAGCTCAGCGGCGTCAGCGACCCCGAGCGCAAGAGGAAGATAATCGGCGAAGAATTCATCAGAGTTTTTGAGGAAGAATCCAAAAAGCTCGGCAGAATGGATTATCTTATGCAGGGAACAATCTATCCCGATGTTATAGAGAGCGGCACGGGCGACGCCGCCGTTATCAAGAGCCATCACAATGTAGGCGGTCTGCCGGAGAATGTTGATTTTGACGGCATAATAGAGCCGCTCCGCAATCTGTTTAAAGACGAGGTAAGAAAGGTCGGTCTCGAGCTCGGAGTTCCCGAATTTCTCGTTTACCGCCAGCCCTTCCCCGGTCCCGGCCTTGCAGTCAGATGCCTCGGAGAAATCACAAATGATAAGCTTGAAATTCTTAGAAATGCGGACGCAATTTTCAGAGAAGAAATCGCCGCCGCAGGGCTTGACAAAAGCATCAACCAGTATTTCGCCGTTATAACCGACACAAAGAGCGTGGGCGTAATGGGCGACTCAAGAACCTATGACCATCTGATTGCTCTCAGAGCCGTTACAACAGACGATTTTATGACCTGCGATTGGGCAAAAATCCCCTTTGAAGTCCTCGCAAAGGCATCAAGCCGAATTACAAACGAGGTCAAAGGCGTCAACCGCGTGGTCTATGATATCACTCAAAAACCCCCCGCCACCGTGGAGTGGGAATAAATTGTAAAGTCTGAAAAACCGCATAAACAAAGGATTCTCGGCTTAAAAATTCCCGATTTGATAGCAAAATGATAGCAGACTGCAAAACGCCTTTATTGTGCGTTCCC
>JAEDGK010000075.1 GCA_016297555.1 Clostridiaceae bacterium | reverse complement strand
CTTATGCCGCCATTCTTGAGCCGGGCGATGTTGTTATGGGCATGAATCTTGCCCACGGCGGTCATCTCACTCACGGCTCACCCGTCAATGCAAGCGGCAAGCTTTATAAATTCGTTCCCTACGGCGTTAACGATAACGGCTTTATTGATTATGACGAGCTTGAAAAAACCGCCAAGGAGGTTAAACCAAAGCTCATAGTTGCAGGCGCTTCTGCATATCCGAGAATTATCGACTTCGAGCGCATTGGCAATATTGCAAAATCAATCGGCGCATATTTTATGGTCGATATGGCTCATATTGCAGGTCTTGTTGCCGCAGGGCTTCACCCCTCGCCCGTTCCCTATGCCGATATCGTAACAACCACTACTCACAAAACCCTCAGAGGTCCGAGAGGCGGTCTTATCCTGAGCACAGAGGAGCTTGCTCCCGCCATCAACAAATCAATCTTCCCCGGCAATCAGGGTGGTCCGCTTATGCATATCATAGCGGCAAAGGCTGTCTGCTTCGGTGAAGCTCTTGCTCCCTCTTTCAAGGTCTATCAGCAGAATATAATTGACAACTGCGCCGCTCTTGCAAAGGGACTTGTTTCCCGCGGCGTAAATCTCGTTTCGGGCGGCACGGACAATCACCTTATCCTTGTTGACCTGCGCTCTCTCGGCATAACGGGCAAGGAGCTTGAGCAGAGACTTGACAAGGTTTATATCACCGCCAACAAAAACGCCATTCCCAACGACCCCGAGAAGCCGTTTGTTACAAGCGGCATAAGGCTCGGCACGGCGGCTGTTACTTCAAGAGGACTCAACACCGAGGATATGGACAAGGTTGCGGAATACATTTATCTTTGTGCAACCGATTTTGAAAACAGCGCCGAGCAAATCAAGCAGGGCGTCAGCGAAATCTGCAAGCGCTATCCTATATATGAATAAGGAGATGTTGGCATGAAGGGCATTTTTACTGCGCTTCTGACCCCTTTCAAAGAAGATTATTCCATAAATGAAAAATCGCTAAAAAAGCTTGTTGAATTCAATCTTGAAAAAGGCGTAAACGGCTTTTATGTCGGCGGAAGCACGGGCGAAAGCATGGTAATGACCGCCGAAGAGCGCAAGGAGGTTTTCCGCATCGCAAAGGAAGCGGCGGGAGACAGCGTGCCGATGATTGCCCATTGCGGCGCAATTTCAACCGACGCGGCAATCGATATGGCGAAAACAGCCGAAGCTCTGGGTTACACGGCGGTTTCGGCGGTTGCTCCGTTTTACTATTCATTCCCCTATCAGGCAATAAGGCAGTATTACACGGATATTGTTTCAAGCGTAAACATACCCATGGTAATTTATAATTTCCCCGGCGGCAACGGCTTCACCTTTACGGCGGATTATGCCGCTGAAATCTTTGAAGATGAAAGATTTATAGGCATCAAGCACACCTCTGCCGATCTTTTTGCCCTCCAGCAGTTCAAGCAGAAAATAAAAAGACCGATTACAGTATTCAACGGCTTTGACGAAATGTGTCTCGGCGGACTTGCAATGGGTGCGGACGGCGCGATAGGCAGCACCTATAATTTTATGGCTGATAAATTCCTTAAAATTTATAAGGAATTTAATAACGGAGAAATCGAAAATGCTCAGGCTATCCAGAACGAGGCCAACGAAATAATCGCCGAGATGATAAAATACGGAGTTTTTCAATGCGAAAAAGCGGTGCTCACCTATATGGGCATTGATATGGGTCCGTGCAGAAAGCCTTTCCTTCCGCTCGGCAGGGACGGTATGGAGGCAATGAAAAAAATTGCCGAAAAGCTTTAATAGGCGCACATTTTAATTTTTTAACAGGATGGTTAAATATGGATAAATACGCAAGATTCAGATTTCAGCCCTGTCTTCCCATTGGTGAGGACGGAAAATGCGCGACCGCTTCTCTAAAACATATCCGTCTTTCAAGAAAAGCGGCGGCAGAGGGAACGGTTCTTCTCAAAAACGAAAACGGCGCTCTGCCTCTGAAAAAGGGTGAAAAGGTTGCTCTTTTCGGCAAGGCTGCAATCGAATACATAAAAGGCGGCGGAGGCAGCGGCGATGTTTACTGCCCCTATATCGCAAATATTTTTGACGGCTTCAACGATAAAGAAGCCGAGGGAAAAGTTTCGGTATATATGCCGCTCATAGATTTCTACAAAAATTATGTTGAAGCCGAGAGCGTAAACATTCCCACTCAGGAGCAGATAAACGCAACCTGGGATATCGTCAATGCAATGGAATTCTGCACAAAGCGCGACGATATGACCTATGATACCTTTGCAAGTATGCATGTTAAAGAGCCTGCCGTTCCCGATGAGCTTATAGCTTCTGCGGCACAGTGGGCGGACACGGCAATTATCACTCTGAGCAGATTCTCCGCCGAGGGCGTTGACCGCAGACCTCAGGCGGGCGATTATTATCTCTCCGACATTGAAAAAAATCTGATTGACAAGGCGGGAAGCCTTTTTAAAAAGGTTGTTATCCTGATTAATTCGGGTGCGGTTATCGACTGCGAATATTTTGCCGAAAACAGCAAGGTTGACGCTCTGCTTATCGGCTGGCAGGGCGGTATTGAGGGCGGCTGCGCCGCCGCCGATATTATCTGCGGCGATGTCAACCCCTCGGGCAAGCTCGTTGATACCATTGCCAAATCATATGATTACTACCCCTGCAAGAAAGATTTTTGGGAATGTTTTGACCACCTCGACTATTCGGACGATATTTATGTCGGCTACCGCTATTTTGAAACAATACCCGGCGCAAAGGATTATGTGAGATATCCTTTCGGCTTTGGTCTTTCTTACACAAGCTTTTCTCTCAGCGGCAAAATATGCTGTGAGAGCGACGGAAAAATCGTTGCCGCAGTCAATGTCAAAAACACGGGCGATAAGGCAGGCAGAGAAGTAATTCAGCTTTATTACAGCGCGCCTCAGGGCAGGCTCGGCAAGCCTGCAAGAGAGCTTGCCGCATATAAAAAGACGGCTCTGCTCGCTCCCGGAGAATCGGAAACCGTGGCTCTTTCTTTTGATATTAACGATATGGCAAGCTTTGACGATTTGGGCAAAATCCAAAAATCCGCCTATGTTCTTGAAGCAGGCAGCTATAAATTCTATCTCGGAACCTCTGTCAGAGACGCCGAAAAGCTCGACTATGAATATGAGGTTACAAAAGACCGGGTTGTATTGCAGCTTGAAAGCAGATGCAAGCCCTTTAAGCTTGCAGAGCGTATGCTTGCCGACGGCAGCTTTGAAAAGCTCCCCATGGGCGAAGCGAGCTATTATTACGGTGAAAACGCTCCCTCGGGCGCAAAAGCTCCCGAAGCCATTGTCAAGTTTGACGAGGTAGGAGAAAAAATTACTCTTGATGAATTTATCGCTCAGTTTACCCTCGAAGAACTGATGGATTTTGTCGGCGGAAAAGCTCCGACGGGCGTTGCAAACACGGGCTGCTTCGGAGGAATGAAAAGGCTTGATATACCGCCCGTTCCCACGGCAGACGGCCCCGCAGGAGTAAGGCTTGAGCCGAAAACGGGAATCCCGACAACGGCATGGCCCTGCGCCACGCTTCTCGCCTGCACCTGGGACCCCGAGCTTATTTACAGCATCGGCGAGTGCGCGGGAGCTGAAATCAAAGAGAACAACCTCGGCATCTGGCTTGCCCCCGCACTCAACATTCACCGCGACCCTATGTGCGGGCGCAACTTTGAATATTATTCGGAAGATCCTCTCATTTCGGGCAAATCCGCGGCGGCGCTCACCCGAGGCGTTCAGTCACGCAAAGCTGCCGTTTCGCTTAAACACTTTGCCTGCAACAACAAGGAAGCAAACCGAATGGGCTGTGATTCACGCATATCCGAAAGAGCATTGCGCGAAATATATCTTAAAGGATTTGAAATCGCCGTCAAGGAGTCCGACCCGTGGACGGTTATGTCCTCCTACAACCTCATTAACGGCTTGCATACCTCCGAAAGCTATGAGCTTCTGACGGGTATTCTCCGTGAGGAATGGGGCTTCAACGGCATGGTTACAACCGACTGGGGCGTTAAAAATGACCCTGCCAAAGAGGTCAAGGCAGGCAACGATATGAAAATGCACGTCGGCTACCCCGAGGATTTAAAAGCCGCATACGATAAAGGCTATTTAACAAGAGCCGATCTCGAGGTATGCGTCAAGAGAATACTTGAAATGACGATAAAATTCATCTGAAATTAAATCGCACGGGCTTAACGCCCGCAAGGGATTGTTGCAATAAGATGAAGAAGCCGTTTTCTTCCGACGACGGCGCATCAGGATACTCCGAGTCGGAAAAAACGGCTAAAAAGAAACATAAAATATTGGTTTTAACTTTAAATGCGATGTTAAAATGGCTTGTATCGGTTGAATTTCCAATACAAGCCATTTTCTGTTATATTCGTTTCTTTTGTTCTTCGCTTAGTGCGACAACCCCTATATCTCTGTTTTTATGATTTTCAGGCTTTGATAATCTACATACACTCTGACCCGAGAGCCGTTAAATGAGCAAACGGCAAGGCGGCAAAGCCTCTCGCGCCCCGCAATGTCCGCAAGACAGACAACGGTTTTCCGCAATGTAAGATTATCAGGCAAAATGCCGCTCAAATCCACACTTTCGGTTTCGGCAAAAATATCTGTTCTGTATCTTCGGATGTAGTCCGACGCGTCAAAATATGTGACATTTCCGCTTGCAAGGCAGATTTCTATATCAATTACCGCCGTCATAAGCAGAACGCCGTTTACCGACGGCGCAAATCTGAATGAGGCGGTGAAGTCGCCCTCACTTTCTTTGAGCATCTCCGTTTCGCCGAAGCCCTGCGTTTTTAAAAAAGCTTCAGCCTTTTCGCGTGCTTCCCGAGCCCCGTAAACCTTTTCGGAGCAGGGCACGGGATTAATAATACGCCTGATAATGCCGCCGCTGACGCATATTTCAACGGCGGTATCGGCATGGGTCAGCAGATATATTCCGTATCCGCCGCCATCGGCGGTTTTTTCACGCCAAAGCGCGGGGTTGACTGCCGCGGCTTCGCTTGCCGTCTGCTTCGCCTGCTGTGCGGAAACCGATTTTTTGCCATCAAGGATTTTCGGCTCCGAACCGTGTGCCGACGCGGGAGCGGTCAGCGAAAAAATCTCGTCCTCGGAGCCGTTTGAAAAATCAAGCCTGTTTTCAAAGTATTCCGCTCTTTCTCCGCCGTATATGCTGCCGAATTCTGTCATTGAATATTCGCCGTTCACGGCGGCAGCCGACAAATCGCTTAAATGATAATAAAGCTCCTGCGCGTAGTCGGAAAGCCTTATCGCCGCTGAACGGTTTGCGTCATTCGGCAAAAAATCCTCTGCGAAATCATAAACTCCCTCAAAAAAGCGAGTCATATTTTCCGTGTTTTCCGCGCCGAAGCTGCCGAGGCTTGCCAAAGCTCCCGTTGACCGCGAGCAAACATATGCCGCGCTCTCCGCCGCCGATTCTCCCTCTGACACGGCGAGCAAGCGAAGCCCTCCGCTGACATCTCTTGCATATTCGCTCAGCGAAGCAAGGCTTGAAATTCTGACCTTGCCGAGCGTTTCCTCATACGATGCCTTTGCGCGCTTTGCAAAATATCCCGAGGCGGCAAAAACGGCGCAAAGCGCCGCAAGATAAGCCACCGCCCTGATAAATTTTCTCCGTCCTATCAAAAAAATCACCCTGCTTTCACTATAAAGTGTTGCAGGGTGAAAAATTTTTATTCGAGGTAATATTTTTTGCCGCAGAGCAGAGTTAAATCATGCTCTCCTCCCACGAATCAAACGGCTTTATGCCGAAAATCGAGGCAACGGTGGGAGCGACATTGGCAAGACCGAAGCTGCCGTCCTTGATGTGATATTCATTCTTTGAATAAATGATAAACGGAACGGCGTTGAGCGAATGGGCTGTTCTGACCTGAACAACACCCTTTTTATTCTTTTCAAGCATTTCATCGGCATTGCCGTGGTCAGCCGTGATAAGAACGGTAAATCCGCATTCATCAGCCGCCGCAAGAACTCTTGCAAGCCCGAGATCAACCGCTTCAACGGCAACGATTGTTGCGTCAAGGCTTCCCGTATGACCTACCATATCGCCGTTGGGATAATTACAGCGGATAAAATCATACTTGCCGCCCTTCATGGCGTCGATAACCGCGTCCGTAACCTCCGCCGACTTCATCCAGGGGCGCTCGTCAAACGAAACTCTGTCGGAGGGAATTTCCATATAGGTTTCAAGCTCCTCGCTGAACTTTTCGCTTCTGTTTCCGTTCCAGAAATAGGTTACATGACCGTATTTCTGAGTTTCGGAAACTGCAAACTGAGTCATTTTGTGAGAAACAAGCAGCTCTGAAAGCGTGTCCTTGATTTCGGGCGGATTAACGAGATAGTTTTTCGGGAGCTGCAGGTCGCCGTCATACTGAAGCATACCCGCATAGGCAACATCGGGCTTTGCTCCGCGGTCAAATTTATCAAAATCGTCATAATCAAAAGCCATGCTCAGCTCAAGCGCTCTGTCGCCGCGGAAATTGAAGAGAATTACGCTGTCGCCGTCTTTAATTTTGCCCACGGGCTCGCCGTTTTCGGCAATAACAAAGGGAGGCAAATCCTGGTCGATAACTCCCGCAATTTCGGCGCGGTAGGTTTCAACGGCTTCCTTTGCCGAAGCAAACTGCCTGCCCTCGCCCTTGACATGGGTTTCCCAACCGAGCTTAACCATATTCCAATCCGCCTCATAGCGGTCCATGGTGATTTTCATTCTGCCGCCGCCCGAAGCGATTTTTGCGTCAAACGAGCCGTCTGAAAGCTCGGCAAGCTTTGCTTCAAGCTGCTCAACATAAATAAGAGCCGATGTTGCGGGAACATCTCTGCCGTCAAGCAGAATATGAACTCTCGCGGACTTTATGCCGCATTCCTTTGCCTTTTCAAGCATTGCGAAAAGATGAGAAATGTTTGAATGAACATTGCCGTCGGAAAGCAGACCGATAAAATGCATTGAAGAGCCGTTTTCAACGCAGTTTGCGGAAAGCTTTTTCCAAGCCTCGGACTCATAAATTTTGCCCGATTCTATTGATTCGTTAACAAGCTTTGCGCCCTGAGAATAGACCTGACCGCAGCCCAGCGCATTGTGACCGACCTCGGAGTTACCCATATCGTCGTCCGAAGGAAGACCGACCGCCGTTCCGTGAGCTTTAAGACGGGTGTTGGGACATTCCTTTAAAAGCCTGTCAAGCACGGGCGTGTTGGCAAGTGAAACGGCGTCGCCGAGACCTGTTTTTGAAAATCCCACGCCGTCCATAACAACAAGAAGAACTTTTTCTGACATTTCAGTTTCCTACCTTTTATAACAAGTCGGGTAAAGCGCCGAAAGCCGCTTTACCCGCCGTGAATTTTTTATTTGCTTGCAGCCTCAACGATTTTTGCAAATTTTTCGGCAACAAGCGATGCTCCGCCGATAAGTCCGCCGTCAACATCATACTGAGCAAGAAGCTCGGCGGCATTGCCGTCGTTCATCGAGCCGCCGTACTGGATAACGAAGCGGTCTGCGGCGTCCTTGCCGTAAAGGCGTGCGATGAGAGCGCGGATAATCGCGCAAACCTCGTTTGCCTGCTCGGGAGTTGCAGTTTCGCCCGTTCCGATAGCCCAAACAGGCTCATAGGCGATGATAACATTTGCAAGCTCTTCTTCGGAAACGCCCGCAAGAGCGATTTCCGTTTGAGCTGAAACTATCTGGCTTGTAATTCCGAGCTTTCTCTCGGAAAGAACCTCGCCGACGCAAAGAATAACCTTAAGACCTGCATCAAGAGCGGCTCTTACGCGGTTGCGTACTGTAACATCGGTTTCGCCGAAATACTGCCTGCGCTCGGAGTGACCGATGATAACATAGGGAACACCCGCAGCTTTGAGCATCTGAGCGGAAACCTCGCCCGTAAATGCGCCTTTTTCTGCCCAATGGCAGTTTTCTGCGCCGATTTTAATGTTTGAGCCTGCCGCCGCTTCCATTGCGGCGTAAAGGTCAATATAAGGAACGCAGAGAACAACATCACAGTCTGCATCTGCTACAAGGGGCTTCATCTGCTCGATGAGAGCCTTTGTCTGCTCGGGAGTGTTGTTCATCTTCCAGTTACCCGCGATAACGGGCTTACGAAGTGATTTATCCATAACGGTTTACTTCCTTTCGATGTTTATTCTTTCAATAATAACAATCCAATTTCCATTTGAGCGGATTTTCGTCAATGTATTGCCAAATTTCATCATAATCCGATTGGTTTCGTATTATATGGTCGTGATATGAACGCTGCCAGACAGGGAAACCGACTTGTTTTGAAATTGAGCCTTTGAACTGCTTAACTAACCTTGAAACTGTAGGGGCGACCTGCGGTCGCCCGTATTCATCGGACAAAATCATTATTATCATATGGATATGATTCGGCATAACAACATGTTTATCAATAATAACAGCGTTATAAATCGTACTGATTTTATTAATCTCATAATCGACTAATTTTCCGATTTCAGATAACGGAGGTTCATTCGGGCGAACACAGTTCGCCCCTACGCTGTTCCAGAACAATTTCTTTTTGTCCTTTGTACACAGCGTTACGAAATATGCGCCGCAAGAGGAATAATCATATCCGTTCAGCCGTATTGATTTCCGTTTCGGCAATACATCGTTATTTTGCATTATTATTTATCGTTAACAGCCTCAATGCCGGGGAGAGCCTTGCCCTCGAGGAACTCGAGCGATGCTCCGCCGCCTGTTGAAATATGAGTCATCTTGTCGCCGAAGCCGAGAGTATTAACAGCCGCCGCCGAGTCGCCGCCGCCGATAATTGTAACTGCGTCGGTATCTGCAAGAGCTTTTGCAACTGCGATTGTGCCCGCAGCAAGGGTCGGATTTTCAAAAACGCCCATAGGGCCGTTCCATACAACTGTCTTTGCGCTCTTAACAGCCTGTGCGAAAAGCTCTGCGCTCTTGGGACCGATGTCAAGACCTTCCATATCGGCGGGAATTGCGTCGGCATCAAATGTGCTTGTTTCGATGGGAGCATCGATGGGGTTGGGGAAATCGGGAGCGGCAACAACATCAACGGGGAGAAGGATCTTAACGCCCTTAGCCTCAGCCTTTTCAAGCATATTCTTGCAATAATCAATCTTGCTCTCGTCAAGCAGTGATTTGCCTACTCCGTAGCCCTTGGCTGCAAGGAAGGTGTAAGCCATACCGCCGCCGATGATGAGAGTATCAGCCTTGTTGAGCAGGTTTTCAATAACATTGAGCTTGTCGGCAACCTTTGCACCGCCGAGAATGGTTACGAAAGGTCTTGCGGGGTTTTCAACCGCGTTGCCGAGATATTTAAGCTCTTTGCCCATAAGGTAGCCGACAGCAGCCTCGTCAACAAAAGCGGTTACGCCGACTGTTGAGCAGTGAGCTCTGTGAGCCGCGCCGAAAGCGTCGTTAACATAGATATCGCAAAGGCTTGCAAGGTCCTTTGAGAAAGCCTCGCCGTTTTTGGTTTCCTCTGCGCGGAAACGGGTGTTTTCAAGAAGAACAACATCGCCGTCCTTCATCGCGGCAACGGCAGCCTTGGCATTGTCGCCAACAACCGTATCGTCAGCGGCAAAAACAACCTCTTTGCCGAGCTTCTCGCTGAGCCTCTTTGCAACGGGAGCAAGTGAGAACTTAGCCTCGGGGCCGTTCTTGGGCTTGCCGAGATGGGAGCAGAGGATAACCTTTGCGCCGTCGTTTATAAGCTTTTGGATTGTGGGGAGAGCCGCATTGATTCTGTTTTCATCGGTGATAACGCCGTCCTTGAGAGGAACATTGAAATCGCAGCGAACAAGCACCCTTTTACCCTTTGCATTAATGTCGTCAACTGTCTTTTTGTTAAGTAAGCTCATTTTTTGTCAATCCTTTCAAAAATGTAATTAGGCACATACTTTACCAATTATTTATTTTATATTATTATGTCAAATTTTTCAAGTCTTATTTATCGGCAAATCGCCGAATATATCAAAATTTCATCATCATTTTTTTCTTGACTTTACAATAGCTTTTTGATAAAATAACAAAGTCAATATATGTCTTCGTAGCTCAGCAGGATAGAGCGTTCGCCTCCTAAGGTTACGTTACAACGGCCACCTTGGAAAAACCTTAGTTGGGAGCT
>JAEDGK010000074.1 GCA_016297555.1 Clostridiaceae bacterium | reverse complement strand
ATATAGCCGCCGCAGATGAAAATTTTTCGTTTGTTAAGCTTGTCGCTCAGGCTGCCCATAAAAATAGTGGTTAAAACGGCAACAACCGAGCTTGCGGCAACCATATTTGAAATATCGTTTGAATCGCCGCCGATTTCATTGAAAAGGAACAGATTAAAGAAATTGTTTTCGACCGCCCAGGCAACCTGCCCCATAAAGCCGAAAAGTATGATGTTGAATAATGCGTTTTTGCCGAGCTTAGCTTTGCTTTCCACCGAGTTTTCCTCCTTTTATCTTTTTAAAGGCAATTCCTGCACAGATAACCGCCGCGGCTCCCGCGGCAATTCTTGAGCCGACAGTAAGATTGATGCTTTGTCTGTCGGTAATTCTTTTAAAAACAGGGCCGAGACATTCGCATTTCAAGCCAAATTCTTTAAAATGCTTAAACTCGTGGGTGAAATTTTCGGGGTTGTTTTCGTCAACGGTAACAAGTCTTACGCCGCAGCGGCAGCCGTCGGTATAAGCTCTGAAGCCTGCCGTTTTGTGCTGAGCAAGTAAAATTCCGTCAACCTTGCCCGAAAAATCATTGAGATGGTCATGCCCGAAAAATGCGCCGAGCACTCCGCCTGTCTTTTTCCAGCTTTCAAACTGCCCGTTGTTGTAATCGGGCGCGCACGGTCCCTCACCGAGATAACCCGAAGCGCCGTCTTTTAACACATAGAAATTCTTGCTTTTTTTGTTATGACCGCGCACGGCAACGGGGATTTCCCAAGGCTTTGCTTTTCTGAGCAGGCGGTATTCCTCGGGAACGGGAATGTGCTGAAACACAAATGACGGCAGAGGCTTACCCGCGTTAGCTTCACGCAGCTTTGCGCTCTCATTCTCAAACCACTCTATCTGGTCTGTGTGAACATAATCGTAATTTGAAAGCTCCCTGTCCTCGCAAAGGTTGTTTGAATCAATGAACCATAAGCAGAAAGCAGGCTTTTCTCCGTCGGAGGAATAGATAAGCTCCTTGTAATTTGCCGCGCCCGTTATTTCGGGAGCGTCATTTCTCATAATGCAGCCGTCAATGCTGTTATATACCGCAACAATTTCATCGTCAATGCCGTGGTCGTGCTCGTGGTTGCCCATGATTGCCGCAACGGGGATTCCTCTGCGAGTCATAGGCGCAATTAAGTCGGAAACCATTTCTTTGAATTTCTCCGCGCCCTCATTTTTGTAAACTCCGCCGTGGCAGTTGTCGCCGAGAAGCACGCACAAATCGGGCTTGAACTCATCAAGAGCGGCGTTCATCATTTTTTGCATATCCTTGAAATTGGGGCTTGCTTTGTAATCGCCGCACTCGTGAATGTCTCCGAAAAGCAAGATTTTAAATTCGCCGTCGGAATTAAATTTTAGCTTCACCTTAACTCATCACCTTATGAATAGTTTACGGCTACTGCCGCAAGCATAAGAATAACCGAAACAATGCCCTCAAGGGCAAAAAGCTTCCAAGAAAATTTGAGCCACTTGCCGTATGAAATATTTACAAGACCTATTGCGATTATCATTATTCCGCTTGTCGGATATAAAAGATTTGTAAATCCGTCGCCAAGGCAGAATGCAAGCGTAACGCTCTGGCGCGTAACGCCGACCATATCCGCAAGGGGAAGAACTATGGGCATTATCAGAAACGCTTTTGCCGTGCCGCTGCCGACAAAGAATTCAAGCAGAGCAATAAACACAAACAGCATCAGTACGGAAGCGTAAGGCGAAAGCCCTTCGATAAGATTATAAACGGAATTAAGAATGGTGGGGATAATGTTTCCCTGATCAAGAATATAGGTTATTGAAAGAATTATAAGAATAACGGGGATAATCGGAGAGATTGTTTTAACGCCCTCGCCGAAGCTTTTAAGCAGCTTTTTGCCCCGAAGCCCCGAAAAATATCCCGCGAGCATACCGCCGAGAGTGAAAAGCAGAGCCATGCAGGGCAGGGATATCATTCCCTCTGTTTTCAAAACAAAATCGGCAACAATTCCGATGAGCACGCCGAGCAGGCAGAAAAGGAACGCTTTTGAAGCGCGGCGGGCTTTGGGGTCGCCAAGTATCGCCATGCTGTCGCCGAGGCTGTATTTCTCACGCAGAGCAAGGTCGGTTTCGTAGCAGAGCGATTTGCGGGGATTTTTTTCGATTTTTTTGGCATACGCAGTCAAAAAGCCTGCGAGAGTGAGGTAAACCGCAATGAAAACTATTATTCTGTAGCCAAGTCCGGAGAATATGGGCAGCCCCGCCATACGCTGAACGGTGACAACATTAAACGGATTAAAGGTTGCGGCGGTGAAGCCGAAAGCAACCGCAACAAGGCTCATGCCAAGCCCCACAAAGGAGTCCCACCCGAGCGCAAGCGAAATTGCGGCGGCTAACGGAACAAGCGTGACGGATTCCTCAAGGATTCCCGCCGTTGAGCTGAGAAGCATACAAGCAAGAATCATAAAATTCAGAAGCAGATATTTCTGCTTGCCGAATTTCTTGATAATCATAGCCATTATGTATTTTAAAACGCCGCATTTGTCGAGAATAAGAAAAGTTCCGCCGATAAGTGTGATTATCAGAATTATTCCGACGCCCGTCAAAGCCGTGTCCGTTCCGAAAACGAGAATCGGAGCAAGAATAATTTTCCAAATCGGCATTTTATCTTGAATTTGGGTGTAAGTACCGTTGATGATTGTGCCGTCATCGGCGGTCTGATAAACGCCGCGCGGCAAAACCTGAGTTAAAACTCCTGCAAAAGCCATTATTGCAACAAGCAGCAGGCAAATTACAATAACCGTTTTTTTGTTTATGGTCAGCCCTGCCTGCTTGTTTTCGCAGACCTTGTTTTCCGCATTTTTCAAAATTTTGCTCATCCTTTGCGTTGAAAGTCTCCCTTGCGGATATCCGCATACTCTAACGGTGAATCATTTTAACATATGTGCGGGGTGATTTGCAATATATATGTATAAAAATAATAAATAAATTAGTTGTTGTGCAGCTCGGAGTTTTGTGATAAAATAAGAAAAACGGCTTTGAAAGGGTTGATTGTGTGAAAAAACTCATTTCTTTTTTACTTGCGGCTGCAATAATCGTTTCGCTGCTTGCCCCTGCGGGCTTCGCTGCCGACGGCTGCTCCTGCGGAGTTAATCCTACGATTTATGTGGGTCCTCTGGGCAACACGGACATTTATGAAAATCCGGGCACTCCCGAGGAAAGAGTGCTTTTCCGACCCAAAACCGATACAATAGTATCCATCGTCGGGAAAATTCTGCCCGCCCTTGTTTTGCTTGCTTTCACAAGAAACTACGAGCGCTTCGGCGATGCTCTGATTTCTGCGGTTGACGGTGCTATGGGCGCCATGAAGCTTGACGGCAACGGAAATTCAGCCCCGAATGTTTCGGTCAAGCTTGAAATGCCGTCAGACCCGTCTCACGGCATAAATCAAAGCTATTATTTTCACTATGACTGGCGGCTTGACCCTGTTGAGGTTGCGGGTCAGCTTGATGAATTTATAGAGCATATCAAGGCTTTGACGGGTCACGAAAAAGTCAATCTGCGCGCTTCGTCCATGGGCGGCGTTGTAACAATGGCTTATTTTAACGAATACGGCTGTGAGGATATCGACGCGTGCGTTTTCCAATGCTGCCCCATTCTCGGCACGGCGGTTGCGGGAGATTTGCTTTGCAGAAAGCTAAAGCTTGATTCAAGAGCATTGCTTGACTACGGAACGGGAGCTTATCCTCCTGCCGATGCGGAAAGCACCGCGCTCTATTTTCTTTTCAACTTCCTGTATTACAGCGGCTTGGTTGATGTTGTTCTTTCTTTCGGAGATAAACTGCTTGATGAGCTTCAGACAAAGGTTTTTGATGAGCTGATGACGCCCGTTTTCGGAACCTTGCTCGGAATTTGGGCGTTTGTTCCCGCCGATACATACGAGCAGGCAAAGGCAATCAATCTTGACCCCGAAACTCAGGCGGGGCTTATCGCCAAGGCGGATTATTATCATTACAACATTCAGTGCAGAGCCGAAGAAATCCTAAAAGGCGCGGTCAGAAGCGGCGTGCGTATTATGATAGTTGCGGGCTATGACATTCAGAGAACTCCGCTTGTTGAGTCGATTACAAGCGACAGCGACGGAACGGTTGACACAAAATACGCTTCTGCGGGAGCAACCGTTGCGGAGCGCGGCAGCGTTCTCGGCGCGGATTATGAGCAGAAGAATAAAGACGGGCATAATCATATTTCGCCCGACGGAAGAATTGACGCTTCAACCTGTATTCTGCCCGAGCACACATGGTTCATCAAGGGTATGCTCCATTCAAATTGCCATGACGGAATAATGGCAATGTATAATTGGTTTATGTATTCCGATGAATATCTTGATGTTTGGTCAAGCCCGAGCTACACGCAGTTTTTGCAGAACGATAAGCCGAATAAGCGTGTGATACCGATGGGCAATTTTGCCCAGGGAGCGTCTGCGCCCGAGTTTGAAAAGGGAGATTCGTTCCACGATAAGTATGTTGAATATGCCGCTCCCGTTGTCGACAGGGTGTTTGATTTTCTTGACAGATGCAGAGAAAAAGCGGGACTTTAACACATTGCGAATAAAAACCGAATGAACGCAAAAAATAGTCGGGAGGCAAAAACCTCCCGACTGCTTTTTTATGTTTAAGATAAGGGTGATTTCCGTGAATGCTCGAATTAAGCTGTCCGCCAGAGCGGCGCTCACCGGCTCGCAAAGCCGTGTTGTGCCTTTTGCCGCGGCGTTGACTGCCGTTTTCATTGCATTTTCCGTTTGCAATGCGGTTGTGAACGGCTTTTCGGTTTTTCACGGCAAATATATGCCTGCGGTTTTTGCCGCCTTATCGCTTGCAGTTTTTACCTTGGCGGTAAGCGTACTTGAATTTTTCTTTCAGATAAGGCTGATTTTGCTTGCGCGCGGAATAAAATCCTCCGATGCGGCGCGAGCGGGATTTTCGGGCGTTATTAACGCCTGCGGGCTTAAGCTTTGTCTGTTTTTCATAAAGCTTATATGGCTTGTTTTTTATGAAGCCCTGCCTGCCGCGGGAGCGGCGGCGCTTATTATCCGCATTAAAAAAGAGCCTTTAAGCCTGCGGGCGGCGTGCGTCGCCGCTGCGGGGCTTTTGGTGCTTGCCTGCGCAGGACTTCTTTTTTACGGAGTGACGGTTCAGAGATACTCAAAATCAATGTTTTTCCTTGCCTGCTACCGTGATTTTTCTCCGCTTGACGCTTTGCGGGAAAGCGTTAAAAAAACAAAAGGCAGGCTCGGCGAAATATTCTTTTTCAAAGCGGGATTTTTTCCGTGGTTTCTGCTTTGTGTCGGAGTTTTGCCTGCACTCTATGTTATACCGTATTATAAACAAAGCGTCACCTGCCTTTTTCTCAGCAGGTGACGGAATTTTGAAATCAAATTATTCCATTATACAATCTGTTGACAAAATCAGCATTTATATGCTATTCTTTCACCGTGGCATTACCTTAACGGTAGGCGGTTACAATCTTGCCCTCAGTAATGGGGGTGTTGCATATGGAATATCTTGCAATGCTTGCTATTATTATAATACTCGCAACAGGTTACATAATTGCAATAAAAAAGAAATAACCGCCCTGTCCCTGCAAAGACGGCGGTTAAATCTTTTAACAAAGTCTTGAGGGCGTAACCGTCTATACGGTAATGCCACACCCTTATTATATTCACAAAGGTTGGTTTTGTCAACCCCCGTTGAAGCAAATCACAAATAACGCCGTCTGCCTTTTTGAGGGCAGGCGGCAATTATTTTTATATTTTTATCTTGAAAACCGCTTTCTTGATTTTATCACTGCCGAGCTTAATGCAGGGCTTGTGAGCATCATCGGGGGAAAGAAAGGCAAAACAGCCCTCTTCAAGCGCAACCTTGGTGCTTTCACAGCTTTGAGACTTGAAAAATTCAATGTCGGGCTTATATCCCGTGGAGTCTCCCGCCTGTGAAACGGGGATTACATCAATTCGCTCCGAGCCGACAATGGCAAGCTGTAAATCGTGATAGTCGCGGTGAGCCTCAAAATCTCCTCCGCTGCCCGGCTCATATTCAGAAATGCCTGCCTTTACTTGCTCGCTCAGCTCATAGCTGCCGCAGGGCATTGCCTTTAAATCGTTTTCCGAAACAAATTCGGCTATCGTTTTAAAGTTCGGATTAAGCGAAAAATAGTTTTTGAGGTTTTCGATTTTGTCAAATATCATAATTCTTTTCTCCTTTGGATTAACATTGTTTCTCAAAGCGATGTCAGCATAAAATCTTTATATATTTTTTCAACATTGCCTTTTGTTGAGTCTAATAAACCGCCAACTCTTGTTGCAATGAAACATTTTCCTGTTTCCGTTGGCGTGAAAAACAGCAAATTAACAACAGTTTGTTTTGCATCCTCATTTTTAACGAATATGGCACAACATTTATTGCCGTTAATTTTGAAAATATCAAATGTATCCGAAAAAGCCGTGATAACCTCTTCAATTGTAAGACCGTCCAAAGGTGTTATTTCAACAGCGATTTCATCATAACATAAAGATGTTTCGGGAGATATAATCTTTCCTTTATAATTATATCTCAAACCGTTGCCGTCAGGATATACCTCCAATGAATTGTCGCTCTGAGCTTGTGTAAATAACGAGGGAATAAAAAGTAAATCATCAGATAAATATGCATGTTTTTGACTTATCTTATCATGTATTTCGGATGTCAATACTGCATTTGGCGATTTTTCAAGGTTGTGGCTGCTTGTTTCGGAGCATCCTTGCAGGAAAAGAATAAGCACTAATATAAAAATTGTTTCAGCTTTAAATTTCATTATATACCCCCAATTAAAGCAGGTTAAAAACATCGCAACGGCAATTTAAAATAAAGTTATTTGATGGTTATTTATGCATACATTTGCTCAAAGCGTACTTTGCCCGAAGTTTTGACAAATCTCATAATCGCGGCAAAAACAGCGGCGCTTACTGCGGCGGCGCAGAGAAGATAAATATTTGGCGAAACATATTTATGAAGCAGGAAAAACGGAGCGAAAACAACTGCGCTTGCTCCCATTCCGCCGAGCATACTGACCATTACGCTGCCGCTCTGCTTGATAACAACTGTTTCGCTGTTCCAGACAAAGCGGGGCAGGCAGATATTTGCCGTCATATTGATTGAAGTTGTCAGTGCAAAGAAAATCAGCAGAGTAACGAGCATTAAAGCCGTTGTCAGCGGTTCAACGCCGAGAAATACGCACGAAATAACCGTGCAGGCAACGAGCGTGGGCAGTCCGATTATATAGTTTGACATAAACTTTGAATAATAGAAATCATCGGAGGTCACGGGCATTGCTCTGAGCATATTTATTTTGCTCCCCTCGAGCGATATCGAAGCTGCGCTCTGATTTACCATTGAAGCGCAAAGCCCCATAATAAGGCACACGGCAATGGGTATATATCCCAAAATGGAGGTTTCTCCTGCAGAGGATAAAAAGTCAATGAAGTCATTGCTTTTAACAGAGAGCATAACCGTGAAGATTATCTGCATAAGGCAGCCCGTAGCGCTGTTGAGAATAAAGAGGGGAGAGGAGAAGAATTTTCCGAATTCCTTGCGGAGCAGAGCGGATTTAACGGAGCTGACTTTCAGCTCTTTTTCAACATATTTTGTCTTTGACGCCTGCTTTTTGCCCGCGGTTATCGTTACAAAGCTTTTTGAAATGATATAGCAGCCGATGATAAACGGAATTATGCTAATCAGCGCGAGCGCGATGAGAGCTTTAAGGCTGTGCTCGGAGCAAACGATGCCGAAATAATAGAACGGCGGCATAGCTTTTTTGATGGCGTTTCCGATTATTTCACCGTTTGAAACAAGCATTTCCATATATCCCTGCAAATTCATGCAGACCACAAAATAAACGCCGAAAAGCGCAAAGCTCAAAACGGTCTGAATAATATTGCTCTTTTTGAAACGGGAGCTTATCAAAGCTATCAGCCAGCCGAAAATGCAGGTGACTGCTGAGGAGAGCAGAAGCAAAAGCAGGGATGAAACGATAAACAGCACAAGGGTTGAAGCTGAAAAGCCCGCGTGCATAAGATAGACCGCTATTGTCGGCAGAGCCATTATGATGCCGTACATCATATTGAGAGTAAAGAGCAACAATACTCTGCTTGAAAGGATGAAAAACGGCGGTATGGGCATACTCAGCAGCAGCTCGTTATCCTTTGCGTTGAAGATGAGATTTTGAGTTATGAAAACGCTGCCGATAAAGGTCAGCAAGAATATCATAATTGCCGAAACGGAAAAATACAGCCAGCCCATGTCCAAAGCGATAAAGGCTTTGGCAAGCGAGCCGAGCATAAGACCGACATTGCCCATAAGCACGGCAACGATAAAAACGGCAAAAACAGCTATCAGCACTTTTGAAACTGCGCTGCTTTTTTTCTTTTGATTTTTCTTCTGACCGACGAAAATTGAGTGAAACAGCGAGGTTAAATTAACTTTAAGCAGAGCTTTAAACATTTTCGTCCTCCAATTCGAGGAACACATCCTCAAGCGAGGTGTTTCCTATAACATCGTGTGTTTCTCCGCTGATGATGAGCCTGCCGTTTTTGATAATGGCAATTTTATCGCAAAGCTTTTCCGCAACTTCAAGCACATGGGTTGAAAAGAATATTGCGCCGCCCTGCGAGCAAAGCTCCGCCATCAGGCCTTTAAGAATGTGCGCCGCCTTCGGGTCGAGGCCGACAAACGGCTCGTCAAGAATCATCAGCTTGGGCGAATGAATAAGAGCCGAGATAATAACAAGCTTCTGCTTCATTCCGTGGGAATATGAGCTGATTGTTTCCGCAAGAGAATCGGTCAACTCAAACATATCGGCATATTTTCTGATTTTTTCTTCTCTTTCAGCCTTGGGAATTTGATAAATGTCGGCAACAAAATTAAGATATTTTATGCCCGAAAGGAAGTCGTATATATCGGGATTATCGGGGATATACGCCATTTTTCTTTTGCACTCAAGCGGTTTATCCTTGATTGAAACGCCGTCTATGAGTATTTCGCCGCTGTCAAAGCCGATTATGCCGCAGCAGGCTTTGATAGTGGTGGTTTTTCCCGCTCCGTTATGACCGATGAAACCGTATATTTCACCCGGAGCAATTTCAAGCGAAAGGTTGTCCACGGCGGTTTTTTCGCCGTATTTTTTTGTCAGATTTTTAATTGAAAGCATTTTCGCACCTCTTTATGAAGTTTTGTGTTTTTTGTAATATGCGTAAGAATAAACGGCAGGTATGATTACCATTACCGCCAAAATCGCGGCAAAAAACCAAAATGCGCCCGTGAAAGAGAGCAAAATAATCGCCGCTCCGCCCGCAACCCAGACCTTGCCTGCAAGGCGGTGAGTGGCGTTCCAGTTATACTCGTCACTAAGTGTCCACGGGAGCCTAATGCCGAGCGTGTAATTCTGCCTGCATTTGGGCAGATAGTTGCCTATTGCAATAAACATCAGCCCGAAAAAGAGCATAAATATCGTTCCTATTTCAAAGCGCATATCGAGCGAATAAGCATACATAACTCCGCTTGTGAGAACCGAAACCAAGGGGCAAATCCAAAGCACTATCCCGAAAGGCTTGCCCTCGATATTCTTATTTTTCGGGTCAAGCGCGGTCATAAGTATGCAGAAAAAGTGCATAACGGCGAGAGCGAGCGGCAGCAGGAAAACGGCGGTGGGCTTTGAACACCAATTATCCGCCTGACCGTGCGAGTTGAAATGAACCGCAATTTCAGCGGGAAGCCTTTTCCAAAGAATAACTCCGGCAAGCACGGGCAGAAGCAAAACGATTCCGCTCAAAACAATGGGTTTAAGGTTTTTCTTTATCATCTGCGCCGTCTCCTTTCAGCTCGCTTATCCAAAGCATAATTTCCTCAAGCACGGAGGTGTTGATTTCATAATAGATATATTTCCCTCGGCGGCTGTCCCTTATAAGGTCGGCTTCCTTGAGAACGGAAAGATGGCGGGAAACAGCGGCAAAGCTGACGGGGAAGCTGTCGGATATCTCTCCCGCCGACATCGGCTTTTCTTTGAGCATATCAAGGATTTTTCGCCTTGTGGGGTCAGCCAGCGCGCGCAGGGTGTTTTGCAAACTCAATTTTTCCGCCTCCCGTCATTTCACATTTAACTTAATTGTTAAATGAATTTTATCACTGCTTGATTGCTTTGTCAATAGCCGCGCGAAAAAATTCACAAATTAGTGAAAGAGAACGAAAAAAGCCACCGAGTGCGGATAAAACCGACACGGTGGCTTGACTGTTAAATTAATATTTAAAATCCGAATAAGTAACCTTTGTTTCAAGCAGGG
>JAEDGK010000073.1 GCA_016297555.1 Clostridiaceae bacterium | reverse complement strand
TCATTACCTTCCGAGATTATTGATATAAAAAGATAGTTAAAATCAGATCAGATTAACATAATTTTTTCCTCCTTACGGAAAATTTAATTTCAATTTGTTTTTAGCCTGCAGCGCGAGTGGGTATTTTCTCATTAACCTGCTGGAAGAGGTCTGCAATTCTGGGTCCGAGAACTACGAGAACCGCGATAACAGCGGTTGCGATAAGTCCGATGATCAAGCCATATTCTACCATGCCCTAACCGTTTTCATCCTTTAATCAATTAAACATAATTTTTTCCTCCTTACGGAAAAATTAATTTCGATTTTTTGTACCTATGAATTTCCGCTTGCTTTTTCAATTCCTTTGTTATCGGTTTATCAACTCCGTTATCGGAAGCAGCGCCGTTACTATAACGCCTACCGAAAGGAACGGTCCCATGGCGGAAACAGTTTTTAAGGAACCTTTTCCTGTTATTTTAAGATAAATCCAATAAAAAGCAATTACAATCGCCATTACAAGCGAGGCTTCAAGGAAGCCGTAAATTCCGAGGCAGAAGCCGATAGCTCCGCAATACTTAACATCGCCTGCTCCAATAGGAATTTTGAGCATTGACGGCAGACTGTAAATTATGAGCCCGACCGCCAAACCGAGAATCGGCGGAAAAATTACATTTTTTGCATCACCGTTAATTATTATTTCGGCAATCATACAGCCAATCTTTGAAAGCATCAGAATAAGTAAAGAGCTGTTCGGAACTTTTCTGATATCAAAATCAACGATTGCAATATTAACGGCAACCGAAACAATGAATAAGTTTTCAATTCTGTCTACCGTACCGCTGTATTTCCAAAAAACCAACGCAAACAAAGCGGCGGAAGTAAGCATCCACAGCGCAATAACTACTTGGTTGTTGATCGCCTCAACCTTTGCACTGTCATCGGACCTTTTACTTACCTGAAAAACCGATATCCGCTGAAAGGCTATGCCGGCTAACAACCCGAGCGCCGCTCCGTAAATTATCTCAATCAAAGCGTCCACAACCTTTGCTGTTTTTCGGAAACTATCGTGAGGGTGTTTCCAATCTCTGATTGTAGAGTACCACTAATTTTGTGCAATGTTAATAGTTTTTTTTCATAACAAGCTAAACTTTTGACTTGTTTGACAATTTCCGAAGGAGTTTTAATTGCAATTATGAATAAAAAGTGAACTCAATTTGTGGAAATCGAATTATAACCCTCTGCTTTTTCATAAGCATTGTGATAAATGCACAATATCAAATGCCAGATATATACAAATTTAACAAAATTTATAAAACCGTGTGTTTTTTGTGATATTTTGCTTGTTTTGGGCATTTTTAACATTAATAGTGCACAAACGGGAACATTCAGTTGAGTATTTTACATTTTTCATCGGAAATTATTATTGAATACCGAAAAGTTTTGTTTAACTGAGAAATACTCAAATTCACTCAAAACGGCTGTAAAATTATCGCCGCTGCTCCCGAGCAATATGAAAAAGAGCTCACCTATATTTTTACAATCTGCACAGAGTGAACATACATAAAGACCTGCCGTGTTCGGATGAACAGGCAGGTCTTTATATATTAATGTATCATTATTCAACGAGCTTTGCCGCTACCTTTCCAGGGCACTCATAGTTTTCAGGCAGCTCGCCGCTCATAAAATCATAAACTGCCTCGGAGTGAAGAATAAGCAGTTTTTGTGTTTCGCTGTAAAACCAGAACTTACATTCAACAAGCACAAGCTGGCTCGGGTCAACAACATCGTTATTTTTCAGCTTATTAAGCGGACGGTATTTTCCGTCAACCAGCATAACCCGACCGCTGTTATATACTTCCTGACTGATACTGAGGATATAGACATGCTCTCTTTTTTGATTGTAAATCCAGCCTATTTCCTGCTTGATGGTAGCAACCTGACCTTTTTTCAGCTCAACGCCGTTCATATAGTCAACCTTGAAATATATTGTATCAGGATCGTCCTCGTTAACGATTTCGTAATTATCAATACTTTCAAAGTCACCTGAAAATACCTTATCCCAAACCGTCATTTCCGTGCCGGGCTGATAATTGGCGTCAAGATTAAGGAAAGGCAAAACCTCGCCCGCCCACTGCTAATTGTATTTGCCGACGGCTCTTGCTCTGACCGTTCTGTCTCCCACGCCGATAACTCCTGAAAAAAAGTTTTTTGCCGGCTGAGAAATTTTAACCTCAACCTCGCCCAACGAGCGGGTTACATAAGCCTCTATTGTACATTCACTCGGGCTGTTAAGGTTTTTTATCGCATATTTTCTTGCGGTGCTTCTTGCTTCGCTGTTTGTCATTTTAGGAAGCTGTGAAGCCGCCGCGAGTGCCGCTGCATCAGCCGCCGTCTGCAAATCGTTCTTTTGATAATAGCCGTAACCCAAATCAATGGCAAGAGCCGCAAAGCCGCAGATAACCGTCATCAGCAGCGCAACTATAACGGCGGACTGACCCGTTTCTGCGCGGGCAAAGGCAGTCAC
The DNA here is from genome assembly GCA_016297555.1 of Clostridiaceae bacterium. Classification (GTDB taxonomy): domain Bacteria; phylum Bacillota; class Clostridia; order Oscillospirales; family Acutalibacteraceae; genus CAG-177. The sequence continues at coordinate 7,866 of JAEDGK010000073.1, read as the reverse complement.
CCTGCCGATAATCCTTTTTATAATCACAGCCATCATCTCCTTTTTAAACATTATTACACTATTATTCTACACTTTTTGTCGGATTTGTCAATAGTTATCAACATAATCTTTATAAAAATGTGCATTTGCAACTAATTTTCGGCAAATGTATCAATTATCCGTCAAGTTCTTTTAAAGCTTCGGGAAACAGTTCAATGCTGCGCCTGAGAATCGAGTGCATCTGCGCTATCGCAACGCCGTAATTCGTCATCGGAACTCCGCAATCCTTCGCGTGGCGTGCTCTGCTCTGCATTTCTCGGGGATTGAGCATACAAGCTCCGCAATGGATAACGAGCGAATAGCGCGACAAATCCTCAGGAAACTCCGTTCCGCTCGTGAAATCGAATTCGATATTTTTGCCGGTATAGCCCCTGACCCATGCAGGCATCTTGACGGTTCCGATATCCTCGCATTGCCTGTGATGAGTGCAGCCCTCGGAGATTAAAACACGGTCGCCGTCTTTCAGCTTATCAAGCTGAGCCGCACCACTGACGGCGGCGGTCAGATCACTTTTATAGCGGACAAAAAGAATTGAAAAAGAGGTCAGCGGAATGTCCGCGGGTGTGTCTGCCGAAACCTTGCCGAAAGCCTGCGAGTCGGTTATAACAAGCCTCGGCTTTCTGCCGAGCGCAGCAAGAGTATCTTTAAGCTCCGTTTCGCGGCAAACAACCGCACAAGCTCCAATTTCAAGCACATCGCGGATAACCTGCTGCTGAGGCAGGATGAGCCTGCCCTTGGGAGCGGCGGAGTCTATCGGCACAACGAGCACAACAAGGTCATTTGCCGAAATCAAATCGGCAACAAGCTTTTTTTCGCTTTCGCAGGTTTTTGCCTTGCGGGCTATCATTTCTTTAAGCTCATAAATATTTGTTCCGTTTTCCGCGCTGACATAGATTGAGTTTTCGTCCGCTTCGGGAACGGAATTGAGCAAATCCGATTTGTTATATGCAATTATGTAAGGAATTGCTTTGCCGTCAAAAAGCGATATCAATTCCTCATCTGCGGTCTGAAGCCCTTTTTCGCCGTCAACAACAAGAACGGCTATATCCGTTTGATTTAAAATCTGCTTTGCTCTTTTTACTCTCATTTCTCCGAGCGTGCCCTCGTCATCGATGCCGGGAGTATCAATGATAACCACGGGACCGAGCGGCAAAAGCTCCATTGCCTTTTTTACGGGGTCGGTCGTTGTTCCTTTTATATCGGAAACGAGCGACAGGCTTTGACCCGTGACAGCGTTGACAACGCTTGATTTGCCTGCATTTCGCAAGCCGAAAAAGCCGATGTGAACTCTTTCTGCCGAAACAACCGAATTAAGGCTCATTGCCAGCCCTCCTAAAAATTAAAATCTGAAATCGCGGCGGTTTGAGGCTTTGATATCCTCAATATTCTTAGCCGCAATCGCCCTGACCTTTTCGCCGGGTATCTTTTTAAGCTCGTTTTCAATAAGCTCAAAGCCTGTTTTTTTGGTTTCCGCGCTCGCGTAATCAACAAGATATTCGGTTAAAGTCATCAGCGCATTTGGATGACAGCAGTTAAGAATTTGACCGCTTTTGCAAAGGCTCATAAATCTGTCGCCCGTTCTGCCCTCACGGTAACAGGCGGTGCAGAACGACGGAATGCAGCCCAGCTCCATAAGCCAGCGGACAACCTCGTCGAGCGTTCTTTGGTCTGAAACATCAAACTGCTCCGAATCGTGAGGTCTTTCCTCCTCGGTATAGCCGCCGACGGAGGTTCTTGACGCTCCGCTTATCTGTGAAATTCCGAGCCCGAGCACCTTTTCTCGCACTGCCTGAGATTCGCGGGTGGAAATAATCATGCCCGTGTAGGGCACGGCGATACGGATACAGGCAACGATTTTTGCAAACATTTCGTCGGAAATACCGTTATCGAAAACATCGGGGTCAATATCATCGGCTCGCTTAACTCTCGGCACGCTGATTGTGTGAGGTCCTACGCCGTGAACGGCTTCAAGATGCTCCGCATGCATAAGCAGACCGACAAATTCGTATTTGTAAAGCTCAAGACCGAAAAGCACGCCGAGGCCTACATCGTCGATGCCGCCTTGCATTGCTCTGTCCATTGCCTCGGTGTGATAATCATAATCATGCTTCGGGCCTGTGGGATGGAGCTTGAGATAGCTTTCTTTATGATATGTCTCCTGAAAGAGAATGTAGGTTCCTATGCCTGCATCCTTTAATTTGCGGTAGTTTTCAACGGTGGTTGCCGCAATGTTGACATTGACGCGGCGAATGGCGCCGTTTTTATGATTAATTGAATATATTGTTTTTATGCAGTCGAGTATATATTCAATCGGATTATTGACGGGATCCTCCCCTGCCTCGATTGCAAGGCGCTTGTGACCCATATCCTGCAAGGCGATAACCTCGCGGGCAACCTCCTCCTGCGTGAGCTTTTTGCGCGCGATATGTTTGTTTTTGAGGTGATAAGGGCAATAGAGACAGCCGTTGACGCAGTAATTTGAAAGATAGAGCGGAGCAAACATAACTATTCTGTTGCCGTAAAACACCTGCTTTATCTCCTCGGCGAGCTTGTACATTTCATCGATTTTTTCGGGAATTTCACAAGCAAGGAGCACCGCGGCTTCTCTGTGGGTCAAGCCCTTGCAGGCGGCGCCTCCTGCTGTTTTTACAGGGCGCGCCTTATTGAGAATTTCATCAATAAGCTCTGCATTGTTTTTGTTTTTTTCAGCGTATTCGAGCGTTGCGAGGATTTCCTCATTATTTATGAATTCCTCGGCTTTGAGTGATTTGGGATTATAAACTGCCATTTTCTTATTTCCTTTCTTCGGGTCAGAAGCACTTCCCCGTTGAATTATTTAACATTAATCATTAAAAATCTTGTTGGAATAAGCCGCTTTAACGCTTATTCCGCCGAGCTTGCCTATCTTGCCCGCAAGCTCAGAAATAACATCCTGCGGCGCGTCAACGGCAATGCTGACTATATTAAGGTTTCGCTCTTTATAGGGCAGACCCATTCTGCCGATAATGTAACTGCCGAATTCGTGAAGCAGAGAATTCAGCTTTTCAACGGAGTCCGTATTTTCAACAATGATGCCGATAACGGCTATCCTCTTTTCCATAAGGCTTTCCTCCATAAAAATAACTGCGCCCCGAAAAAGGCGCAGTTTGAGTGTAAATCACAATGAAATTACATTTTTGCACCTTTCTTTCGGACGAAAAATCAGTCCTCGCGTCAGGATACGGTAATTATAGCGGGTTTTTCCTTTTTTGTCAATGAAAACAAAGTAATTTCAGGTTGACCCGAGCAAGGAAAAGTGATAAACTATCCGATTGTGGAAAGGAATGGTAATCAGGTATGGAAACGGTTGATAAAAACACCGCCGTGCGGGAAAACAAAATTATATTTATCTGCTGGCTCGCCTATACCGCCGCATATGTCGGCAGACTTAATTTCAGCGCATCGATTGTTGCGATAATCGCCGAGCTTGGCGCTACCAAAGCTCAGGCAGGGCTTGTCAGCTCGTGCTTTTTCTTTGCATACGGCGCGGGTCAGCTTGTTAACGGAATTCTTTCAAAGCGCTATAATTCAAGAATTATGGTTTTTCTGTCGCTTGCGATATCATCGGTTCTCAATCTGATGATGCCGCTTTGCGGAGATATTTCGGTTATGAAATACATCTGGCTTGCAAACGGAATTGTGCAATCCGTTTTGTGGAGCACGCTGATAAAAACACTCTCTGAATTTGTTTCCGATGAAAAAATGCCGCGCGCAATACTTGTAATGAGCACCACCGTTGCTGCGGGTACGCTTGCCGCCTACGGCATTTCCGCCACAAGCGTTAAATTAGGAAATTGGCAGGCAGTATTCTACGCCGCAAGCGTTATTATGCTTATAAGCGCCGCCGCTTGGTTCATTCTTTACGGCTCGGCTCCGAAACGGGCTGAGGCGGATATTCCGCAGAAAAAGAGCGAAAAAATCAAGGCAGGCAGAGCCGTTATGATTGCACTTTTTCTCGCCGCTTTTGCAGGCATAGCCAACGGATTTATAAAAGACGGAATAAACACCTGGGTTCCGTCGGTTCTCTATGAAGAATTCGGCGTTTCGCCGTCATTTTCAATTATGCTGACTTTGCTTTTGCCTATGGTTTCAACACTCGGCGCGGCAATAGCGAAAAAGGTTCACGAAAAAATCAAATCTCACGCCGCAATGAATCTTATATTCTTTGCCTGCTCCTCGGTTCTGTGTTTGGGAATTCTGTTTTCTCTGAAAATTCACAGCATTGCCGCCGTTATGCTTTGCTTTATCGGAGTTGCGTGCGGAATGTCGATGATAAACAATGTTATAACAAGTATGTTTGCTCTTGATTACAGGCGACTGCTCAACGCAGGCTTTGCCGCAGGGCTGCTGAACACTTTTTGCTACATCGGCAGCACCGTTACCTCATATACGCTCGGTGCGGTTTCACAATCGCGCGGCTGGAACGCAGTTTTTATTATTATGCTCGCCGTCAGCTTCGGCGCGGCTGTAATATGCTCGGCAGGCTTGGCTGTCGAAAAGAAAGCATCAAAATAAAACAGGGCGCATACCGTAAGAATTCTGCGGTATGCGCCGATTTTATTATCTCATTCTTCGCTTAAGGTGATAATCCGAACCACGGATTATCGCCGTTACCCTATGTATTCGCCTCTCATCTGCGCCTTGGCAATGAGCGCAACCTCCTGCTCGTCTTTGGCGTTATTGACTGCATTTCTCATTGCTTCACGCCTTGCGAAAAGCTCACGGTACATTCTGTCGCGCTCTTCGCCGTTAAGATTATAGAAGAATTTCGGTATAACTCCGAGCGCACCCGTAATAACGGGAACTCCCGTACCCATTGCAAAAATCCACCACTTTGTGGAGTCCGCCTGAGTACCGATGGAAAGACCCTGAATATAGCCTATCTCTGCCATAATCAAATTCTGAATGGAGCTCATTACAATACCCTGGAGCTTTTTGACAAGACCTCTCGCAACACCTGTCATTGCTTCGGCTCTGTAACCGTTTTTCCACTCGCAGTAATCCATAGCCTCATTATAAAGCTCATTGGGAATAACATTGCGTAAACCGTAAACGCACATTTCAAGAACTTCCTCAATGGCAAATACCGGAAGCATTACCCATTTATTCTTATAAAGTCCTTTTTTCATGCCGCCGATTGAACCGATGCCGAAAACCGCAAGCCAACAGCAATCAGTCCACAAATCCTCAAGAATCCAGATTGCGCGCGTTGAAATACGCTTGCGGACAGGAGCAACAAAGGCATAGCTGATTGTTGAAACGGGTGACGCGGGAATTCCGACAATGGTTTGATAAGTTGCAGAGCCGAGAACATCGATATAATAATTTATCTTTCCTTTGCTTACCTTAAAGCCTTCAAGGAATTCGGAAAGGGTTATCATAAGAATCGGGCGGTTATTGATAATCGCCTTTAAGCCCTGAACCACGCTCGGCTTTTCAATCGACTGAGAAACGCGCTCTTTTGTAACACAAATGAAATAGAACGACATTGCGCATGAGCAAATCGCCGTTCCGATACCGAAGCACATAAATAGATTGCGGCGGTTCCATTTAAGAACATCGTTGTTTACAAGGTCAAGCAAAACACCGAAAGCAAGCTCGGGGAGCTTTTCGCCCACAAGACCCGAAACAAGCTTTGCCATGGTTATAAGCCCTGTTCTTTCGAGAGGATCGGGGGTGATGGTTGACATAAAGCCCGTGCCCGCGATTGAAGTAAAGGTTCCCGCGGTTTCTGAAATAACGGAAAATACGCAATAAAAAATGAATTTCGGCAGATAATCCGCCGCAGTATCCGGAAAAATTGCAGGCATAAACCAATACCATAATCCGAGAATACACAAAGGAATCTGACCGAGAAGAATATAAGGCTTGAATTTGCCCCAACGGGTTCGAGTTCTGTCAACGATAACGCCGATAAAGGTATCGTTAATCGTGTCCCAAATACCTGCAAACAAGGTGTAAATGGCAAGATAGTGAAAGTCAAGCTTAACAACATCGTAAATAAATCTGTCATTATATTTGCTGATATTGAAGCTTGCGGCAACATCGTTGAGCAGGTAGCCTATTCTCTCTTTTTGACCGACATAACGGCGATTTTTGAGAAGAGGGTTTTTAACTCCCTTTTCGTAATCGATAACTATGCCTTCGGTCGGTTCATCATAAGCAACATTCTTATTTTCCTCCACCAAAGCGCCTCCTGTCCTAATTAAAAATTGGAATTTTGTAAGATTATAACACAATTTTATGTTTAGTTCAATATTTTTTATTCAATTTGATACATTAGTTTTAACCCGCCTGCAAAGGCTGTCTATAATTGACAGAGCAACAGGAATATGATAAAATAAGCCGCGGAGGGAATAATATGGAAACATTTAATGCAAAGGCGGCTCGCGCCGCCGCGGAAATATATATGAAACTTAACAAAAAAGCGGAGAGCAGCCGCCGAGCAGAGCTGCCCGAGAGCTTCACGGTAACCTGCCATGCGGGAGCGATGTTCACTCCGCCGAACAGCGTTTACTCGGTTAAAACCGCCGTCGGTTGGGGCGCAAAGGTTGTCGAATTTGATGTAAGCTTTCGTCCCGACGGTTCGCCCGTTATAATCCACGCCGCAACGCCCGGAAACAGCGACGGCGTTCCGCTTGAAAGCGCTCTTGAAGCCGTTGCCGAAAGCCCCGACTGCGAAATAAATCTTGACCTCAAATCCACGGCAAACCTTGCGGCGGTTGACGAGCTTGTTAAGCTGAACGGGCTGTGTGAAAGAGTTTTTTACACGGGAGTTTCCCGAGAGTGGGTTGAAGCCGTCCGAAACAGCTCCGAAATACCTTATTATCTGAACTATGAAATAACCGCTGAGGACGCCTCCGACAAGGAATCGGCACGGCTTGCGGCGGAAAGCGCAAAAAGCTTGGGTGCAATAGGGATTAATTCAAATTTTCGCGGAGCAAGCAGTCTTTTTGTTGAAGCTGCTCACGAAAGCGGACTTCTCGTTTCTCTCTGGACGGTTAACAGCCCAAAGGATATGATAAGAGTTTTGAAAATGAAGCCGGATAACATCACAACGAAGCGACCGAATATTCTTATGAAAATGATTGAGGGATAATAAACAAAGACTTTTACTGCAAAAGAGGTATTGACCGAAAAAGTCAATACCTCTTTTGATATTATACAGCCTTATTATTTTGCGAAAGCTTTGCCCGGCTCAATCATTTTTATGCCAGCCTTGGTAAGAATTTCGGTTGCTTCGTCGTTATCTTCAACTCTGATTATAACGCACGCCGCCCCCTCCTTTGGAGTGATGAATGCATAGGCATATTCAATCGCAACTCCCCCGTCCGAAAGAGCCTTGACTGCGCCCGAAAATCCGCCGGGCGAATCGGGAACCTCTATGCCGAGAACCTCGGTAACGGAAGCCGTCATTCCCTGCGCTCTGAAAGCGGCAAGCGCTTTATCGGAATCGGTAACTATGAGCCTGAGGATGCCGTAATCGGTGGTATCCGCAACCGAAAGCGCGCGAATATCAATCCCCTCTTTTTCAAGAACAGAGGTGATTTCATAGAGCCTGCCCTGCCTGTTCTCAATGAAAACAGAGATTTGCTTAATTGCCATTTGAGCTCCTCCTTTTAAATATGTCTGTTATCTATAACGCGCTTGGATTTGCCCTCGCTTCTCGGAAGAGAGCGCGGCTCAACAAGCTTGACCTTCGCCGAAACACCCAGAGTGGAAAGCATTGCCGCAGCAATCTTCGACTCCGTCTTTTCAATCTGACGGACAGCGTCGGAGAACATCTCA
>JAEDGK010000072.1 GCA_016297555.1 Clostridiaceae bacterium | reverse complement strand
GCATATTTGGTCTTGGCAAGATACCTTACAAGCTTTTCTGCGCTGTTTACCTGAAAGAGCTCGGAAAAATTCATCCTCGTGCCGCAGTTGAACGCGGGCGGAGTTTTGAGAATCATTTTTTCGGGCGTTCCGAGCGAAAGATTGATTATAAAATCGAGAATAAGCTCAACCTCGCGGTCAAGCATAATATATTTCATTATCGGCTCACCGACGCTCTTTTCAAAGCTGCAAAGCCCCGAAACCTCTTGCTCAAATGCCGACCTTAAAGCAAGCTCAAGCTTTAGCTTTGAAAGGTTGGGGTCTGAGGAAAGAGCTTCAAAATAAGGTGCAAAATGAGTGCGCGTTTTGAGATAAGTCACAACCTCGCGCAGGCTTGAAAGCCCCGCAAGCGAAGCATAGTCCTCCGATTTAAGACGGCAGCCGTATTTGGCGCGCGCCCTGGTCATAACGGAATTGGAAGCCATTGATTTCATCTCTGCCGCCTCCTTTCGGAATTATTCGCCGCTGAGGGTTCGCCTGTATATTTCTTCAACCCAAAATTCGCTCTTTTCCGCGGCGGTTTTATCAAGCTCCGCAATGTTTTTGCGTGCGGCGGATTTAACCGCTTTAACCTCTGTTTCGGCGCGGATACTTTCACTCTCGGCAAGCGATTCAAGCTCTTTTTGTGCCTGAGCCATATATTCCTCGTTTATTTTGCCGCGCTCGGCTTCAAGCTCTCTGCGCCTTTCCTCCCTGCCCGTAACGGCGGAGGAAATAAGCGCCCTCTGCTGAGCGTCAAAATCTACAAGATGCTTGATGACATTCCCTAAATTGTCGCTTTCCTCTCGGATAACGGCATTTTTATCCATGAAACGCACCTTCTTTTTCCGTGATTTTAAAAAGCCTCGTTTACCTTGGCTTTCTCCTATTTTATCCCTAAACAGAGATAAAAGCAAGTTAAAATATAAACAAAGTTTTTAATCCGCAGGCAATTAGAGTTTAAAAAGTGCACATATCTTTATGCGGTCTTAACGGAGCGCAAAACCGCCGCCCGAGAAAACGGACGGCGGTTCTGTTATTATGAAATCAATCATTTTGATTATTCGCCTGCCATTGCTCCTTTGTGAGATATGTGAAATGCTCCGTGCGGACATCTCCCATCAGCGGGCAGGGCTTGTTTTCCTCCGTGTGGTGATAAGTAAAGCCGCATTTTTCCTGACAGCGTTTCGATTTTTCGTTTCCGTCATAATAGCCGCACCACATCGCCGTGCATCCAAGCTCCTCAAAAGCATATTTTTGCAGCCTGCGCACCGCCTCGGGGATATATCCGTTCCCCCAAAACGGAACTCCTATCCAATAGCCTGTTTCAATCTCGGTTTCAGCCGCTTTTGTGTGCGACTGTGCGGGCGGGATAAGCCCTATGCTGCCTATGGCTCTGTTATCCTCTTTCAGGCAGACCGCATAGGTTTCGGGCGCAGAAAGCACGGTTTTGATTATTTCTCTGCTGTTTTCAACGCAGGTATGCACGGGCCAGCCCGCAATCGGCCCGACCAAGGGATCTTTGGCATATTCATATAAGCTCTCCGCATCCGATTCTTTCCACGGGCGGAGTATCAGCCTTTCCGTTATAAACTCCGTTTTAACTCACCTTTTTTCCTTTTATGACATAATACTGCTCCTGAACAGCCGCGGCGGTTGCCGCCGCACAAACGACAAATCCGCTGTATTTTATATCGATGTAATTTAAAGTCAACGGCAGCAAAAACAGCAGAAATCCCGTGATTTTATTCATAACTGTATGCACCGCCGCAAGCTCTTTGCAATAAATCATATTTATGATAATGCTTACGATTTTTACGGCGGCAACAGCCAAAATCCATATCCACAGCCAAACAGGTATATCCGCCGCAGGAAACAGCTTGATAAGGCAAGCGGACACAAACACAAAATCCGCTGCGGAATCAAGCTTTGAGCCGAACTCGCTGACGGCGTTTGTTTTTCTTGCAACGGTTCCGTCAATCATATCGGTAAATCCGCCGAGCAGATAAAGCGCATAAAACCAAGGCTAAAATGCCGGAAAAATCAGCAGCAGTATGCTGCAAATAATCCGACATCCCGTAATTATGTTTGCCGTATGCTTTTTCATTGCTTCACCTGCCGTGTTCCCCATAAAAAGCTGTAATCTCCCGCAAAATCTTTTGCTTCAATCAAAACCTTATATTCACCGGGAGCAGTCAGATTAACCGTAAAATCTGAGGTGGGAATATCCTTGCCCCGATAGAAGCTTTGCTTCGAGCCGTCCGACGAAGCAACGGAAATATCAAGCGTTCCGCTCTCACGGTTAACCTTTATTCTGAGCTCGCCCGTCGTGCCTTCTTCAACCTGATATAAGCGCTGCTCCGTTCCGTTATAAATCTGCGTGCCGTCTTTAATGGCGATATTCATAACGGGTTTTTCCGCTTTGCCGCAGCCGCTTAACGCAAACAGCATCAAGGCAAAAATGCATACGGCAAATATTCTTTTATTCGTTGCTTTCTTCATCGGAATCCTCTTTCCCGTTAAACAAAGAGGCAACAGCCATACCGATTAAAGGACCGAGAGCAATGCCCAACCCGTGGTTTTCCCAAAGCTCAAAGCTGTTGAGAACGGGCGCCGCCATAAGACCGAAAGCCATTCCGAGGGCAATGCGGCTCCCCAATCCGTTTTCTTTTTTGCTCGGTCTGAACCTTGCGCATATTACGGCAACCGAAATTCCGCAAAGCACCCAAGGCAGGGCTGCTGTGATAAAATCTTTCACTTTTTCTCCTCCTGTTTCAGCGGCGCTTTTTTCTGCCGGCAACAACATTCATAACAATGTATAATCCGATTAAAACCGCAACGGAAGCAATCAGCACAAGGTACATTTCGCTCTGCTCAACCTTATTGCCGAAAAAGTAGATGTTGCAGTCCACGCCGTCCCTTATTGCCTCCACCGCTTCGGTCGGAAAACCGAGGCTGCTCATTTCGTCAAATACACCCTGCATGGCGTGATTGCGAAGCAGGCTTGTGCCGTAGGTGCCGGGCAAAAGCGATATAACTTTTCTTAATCCCTCGGTAAAGCTTGAAATCGGCATATATGCGCCGCAGATAAAGCCGTAGCCCGCACTGATGAGCGTGCCGACCGCCGAAGCCTGACCGTCGGTGGAAAGGAAGAAATTAACGCAGGACGAGAGCGCCGTGCCGAAAAGAGTCAGAAGCAGCACATCAAGCAAAAGCGCGAAAACATCGCCGACAGAGAGATACCAACCGACAACGGCGAGATAGCCGAAGCAAACGCCCGTTGCCGTAAGACTGATTATCAGAGTGGAAAATATAGTGGAAAAATAATAGCCGAGCGCCAGTGTGCCGGGCTTCACGGGAGTTATCGTTAAATCCCTCTTCGCGCCTGTGGTTTTATCTTTAATCATCAAAAGGTTGGAGCAAAACGCAACCGTAACACAGCTTACTGCCAGCAGGGACGACACAAGCTGACCGCCGACGCAGCCGTTTATAAGCTTGTCGGATACCGACACGCCCGCCGCCTCCAATGCGCTGCGGAAGGAATCGTCATACACATTTTTAAGAAATGTGCCGTAAAGCACCAGCAAAATTACGGGCGTTATGAGCGAAGAAAAAAACATTCCCTTATCGCTGAAATACAGCTTTATATTGCGCTTTATCAGCGCGCCGAGTCCCGTCATTTTTCCGCGCCCCCAATCAAGTTTTTACCCGTAACCGCAAGGAACACATCGTCCATCTTGCCCTTGGTTATCTCGTAATCCTTAAACACCTCGGGATATTTCAAAATCAGCTCCGTGGCGGCGGCGGTATTTGCAACCGACACCCTGAAAGCGTCCCTTATGGGCTTATACGGAGCGTCGAGCTTTTTAATCTGCTCCTCGTCTTCGCCGTAAATTGTAATAAAATCACCCGTGTAGGCGTTTTTTAATTCCAGAGGAGTTCCCTCCGCCGCAATCCGACCTGCGTCAAGAATTACAACATAATCCGCGTCCGCCGCTTCCTCCATATAGTGAGTAGTCAGGAAAACGGTCATATTCTCATCTTTTCGCAGATTGCCGATAACCTGCCACAGCAGATTTCTGGTTTGCGGGTCAAGCCCCGTTGTGGGCTCGTCAAGTATTAAAATTTTCGGCTTATGAAGCAGGGCGCGCGCAATGTCAATTCTGCGGCGCTGACCGCCCGAAAGCTTGCCGACGGGGCGTTTGAGCAGACTCTTGAATTCAAGCAGATTTGCAAGCTCCTCAAGGCGATTTTGAAAATCCTTGCCCTTTATTCCGTAAAGCGCCGCGCGGCTTGCCAGATTATCCCGCACGGAAAGCTCCTTATCAAGCACCGAATTCTGAAACACAACGCCGATGCTTCTCTTAATGCTGTCGGGTCTTGCGTCAAGGTCGGAGCCGCATATGTTTACCGAGCCGCTGTCCTTTGAAAGCTGACCGCAGAGAATGTTAATCGTGGTGGATTTTCCCGCGCCGTTGACGCCAAGAAAGGCAAACAGCTCGCCCTCCTTGACGCGGAAGCTCAAATCCTGCACGGCTTTGATATCTCCGAAGGTCTTATTCAGATGATTAATTTCAATTATGTTTTTCAATGCAGATTTCTCCTTAACACTCCGGGCTTTCGGGAATGATAACGGCGGCTATGATATATGCAATAATGCCGCTTCCGCCCAGAGCGCAAAACAGCGCCCAGCCAAGCCTCACAAGAGTGGGGTCAATGTCAAAATATTCCGCAATGCCGCCGCAAACGCCGCAGAGCATTCTGTCGCCTTTTGAACGGTAAAGCCTTTTATTCATCTTTATTTTCCTCCGAATCTTCTTTATCTTCCTTTATTCGGAAATTTCTTGCGGCAAAGAACATACAAGCTGCCGCCGCAAAGAATATTCCGCCGTATGCAATCTTAGTACATATTGCCATAAGCAAGCCGGAAACAGCCATGAGCGCTCCGGCGCAAATGAGCATACGGGAAGTAAAATGCTTATCGTTTTTCATATTCGTCACCTTAATTAATAATTTTAAATCATATCGTTTTCTTCAAATCCGATTTCAACTCTGCCAACTCCGCCGTCAACATCAACAGCGTTTTCTCCGCTGCCGTAAACAGCGCCGTCAGCCGCTCTTTCGCCGCCGATAACCGCTTCGCCTACGCCCTTGTCGAGCATAATTCTGTAATCACTCTCGTTGCCGATTAATGTCAGGCTCAGATCGCCTACGCCGCAATCAACATCGCTGTTTCCGCTCAGGCGGCTTCTGATTACAGCCTTACCGACGCCCATATCGAAATCCAAGCAGGCAAGCTCGCCATCTCTGATATTAAGCTCGCCCGCGCCGCCGCTGATCCTTGATGATACGGTTGCCGAAAGCTTTCCGATATCCGCCTTGCCTGCGCCGAGGTCAAGAGTGAGCTTGTTTGCGGTAACGGCATCTATTTTCACCGTTCCTGCGCCCGTGTTTATTATTGCGGTTTCAAAAACCTGATTTTCGGGTATAGTCAGGATAACCTTAATTTCTTCAAAATTAATTCCGCCGACTACGCTGTCCTCATTAACCGTAAGGGTTCCTTCGGCATTTTTGACATTCAGATATTTATGGTTGCTCTCAACAGAGAATTCTTTTCCCGTTCTGATTTCAAGCTGAGCAGCGCTCAAATCAATGTCAAGTATGCTTACCTCGCCGTCAATCGCAAAGGTTTTCATTTCTCCGACGGCGTCCTTACTGCCGCCGAATACGAATGACAAGCCCGAAACCGCTCCGATAATTCCGCTGAAAATGCTCACAATCAGAAATATTGCAAACGCTATTGCACAATATTTAATAACCTTCTGTACTGCCGTCATTTTACATCAACTCCTCCGAACAGGCAGGTCGCGTTAATGTAGAGAGTGGGTCTGTCTGCCTGATTGTTATTGCGCTTTTTGTCCGATACTCCGCCGAAAACCGAGGTTGAATTGATTTTGACATTCAGATTGTCAGGAACAAAAATATCAATTCCTCCGAAAATTGCCGACGCGTTAATAACGCAGTCCTTTTCAATTACCGCGCCGCGAAGGTCGCATTTAACTCCGCCGAAAACGGCGTTAAGCTCCGCACCGTCAAAAACCTCGCCGTCAAAATTAACATTTGTGCCCGAAAAGGTTGCCGTAGCGTTCTTAATCGGCGCACCGCTGTCCTTTAACATTTTATATACCTCTGTTCCCTTGTTTCCGCGAACATTGCTGATAATAATATTTACACCGATAATTACAATCGCCGCGGGAATGAGAAGCTTCCAGAACATATCGAAGCTCAGCACATCTTGGCAGCAGAGCAGCAAAAACGCGCCGATGCATATGCCGATTATGTTTCCGCCCTTATCGTGGTTTGTAAACAATCCGATTACGCACGGCACGATGATGATTAGCGTCCACCATCCGTCAAAGAAAATATTTATGCTTGTAATTCCAAATGCGTTCAGAGCCAGAATAACGCCCGCCGCAACAAGCACAACGCCCCATAAAATACTGCTGACTTTTTTCATACGAATTCTCCTTGCTTTGTTAAGAATAAGAGGTTTCCTCTTATGCCTTTATTATACAGCCCATACGCTTTGAAATATAGGCTGATTTTTCAACCGAATGTGTCATTTTTATAGATTATTGCTCAAAGCCTCTTGTAAAACTCAACCGTTTTTCCACGGCCTGCCTTTTCCGTGCCAGCCCTGATTTTCCCAATAGCCGTAGTCAGGCTCCATAGGCGGAAAATGCTTGTGAGAAAGGCGCATAAGATAAAACCACTTTTTCGCTCTGCCGTTACAGCCCTGCTTTCCCTCGTTTTTCTTAATCCGAGCGGCAATCGCATCGGTCTTTTTGTGGATTTTCTTCATAATCCTGTCGGGGATTTCGCCGGGCTTTGTTGCCTGCACGCCTATGCCGAGCTTATACACCTTGTGTACGCCCCACATTTCAAGGCTGTCCGCCATATCCTTTGCGGTGCTTTTCATTCCGCCGCCCGCCGCGGTGCTGACGGCAACCGCCTGCTTTCCGCTCATCTGAGGCATCGGTCTGTGAACCATCCACCATGTGCCGAAATGGTCAAGAAAGCTCATCATCTGACCCGTGGCGTGGTAAACATAAACGGGGCTTTCAAATATGAGCAAATCGGCTTCAAGAATTGCCTGAGCAAGCGGCTCCAGCTCTTTGAAATGCGGGCATTTTGAAAGCTCGGTCTTAAAGCAGGTATAGCATCCCGTGCAGTGCCTGTCAAAATCCCTCGGCAAAAAGAACTCTTTGATTTCTCCCCCTGCCTTCTGAGCAAGCTCTCTTGCCGCCATACAGGTGCTTCCCTCGTGGCTTTGACCGTGAATTATAAGAGTTTTCATTCCGTCAACCCCTTGTCCTTTTGTGTCTGATTTGACCTTATTATAATAAATCCCCGTCTTTTCGGATAGGTGCGTTTTATAGCCGAATGTGTCCGATTTATAGAAAAAGGAGCCGCCGCACCAAGCGGCAACCCCTTAATTCATTTAAAGTTTTTCATATGCAAGTCTGGGGTAGCTGTCTTCCTCAACATAAATCGTTCCGCAATGCGTAAAGCCCGCCTTTGCCAGCAGATTTTGCAGAACAACATTATCCCCGTGAGTATCCACGCGAAGATGACCGCACTGACCGTAAGCCCAATCCAGGCAGAATTTCCCTATGCCCTTTACGGAGCCGTCGCCTGCAAGGCGGTGCACAACGCCGTATGCGCCGCCGCTCAGCCATTCCCCGTTCTCAATATGCCGATAAGTCGGCTCAATATCCTCGCCCGCTTCAAAGAAAAATGTGCCTACAACCCTGTTTTCGTGAACGCACACATAGCCTTTTCCGCAAGCAATATCGTTATGAATTAACTGCTCGGGCGGCCAATTAGTGGGACCCCACTGATTCGGATTTCCGTTGTCAGCCATAAATTTTCTTGCGTATTCGTATATTTTCATAATGCGGTCAAAATCCGCTTCCGTTGAATGTCTTATTTCCATTATCAAATCCCCTTGACCGGCATTATTATTTGCCTGCTTTTGAGCCATCCATAAAATCCCGCCGATACTGCGACGGCGTAACTCCCTCGGACTTTTTGAACACCTTGGTAAACACGCGGTAATCGCCGTAGCCCGTTTGCTCCGACACCTCGGCAATCGGCAAATCCGTGCTCAAAAGCAGCTTTTTTGCCTTTTCCATTCTTATGTTGGTCAGGTATGTAAGGAAATTAACGCCGATTTCATTTTTGAAAAGCTGACTTACATACTGAGTGCTGAAATGAAATTCCTCAGCAAGCACGGAAAGGCTGATTTCCTCAGCAAGATGATTCTGCACAAAACGCACGATTTTGTTGATAATGCGCTCCTCTCCGCCCTCGGTTTCTTCCGCCGATTTTTGCTGAAACAGCGCAATTTTCAAATTATCTATGCACGCGCCGAATTCCTCATAATCAACGGGTTTGAGTATGTAATCGGTAATTTGCAATCTGAGCGCTTCTCGACAGTAAGCAAAATCGTCATAACCCGACACAATAATAAACGCCGTTTCGGGGTGCTTCATTCTGCTGAGCTGAATAACTTTAAGACCGTTCATTATCGGAATGTTGATATCCATAATCACGATATCGGGATTGAGCGAATCTATCTGTGAAAGAGCCTCCATACCGTCGGCTGCTTCGCCCACAACCTCGCAGTCATGAGCCTCCCAATCAAAAAGCTGCCTGAAACCGCGGCGGATTATGATTTCGTCATCAACCAAAAGAACTCTCAGCTTTTTCATTCTTCTGCCTCCTCCAACGGCAGCAAGATATGCGCCGTTACGCCGCCGTCTTCATTTTCGCTGTATCTCAGCCCGAATTCTCTGCCGCAGAGCAGCTTTATGCGCTTTTGCACATTCAGAATACCGATGCTGTTGCCCGTGAGCTTAGGCGTTTGCTTTGCATAGTTTGCCAGCATTTCATTTATCTGCGCCCTTTTGCCCTCTGCAAAGCCGCTGCCCGTATCGCGCACGCAAAGCTCCAACTTTCCGTCCGCCGTTTTATGAGCCGAAACGGCAACCTCTCCGCGGTAACCCTTGTTTTTCAGTCCGTGGAGCAGGCTGTTTTCAACAATCGGCTGCAAAATAAAATTCGGCACTTGAACTTCTCCCAAATCGGGGTCGATATCGCATTTATAATCAAGCTCGGGGTAGCGGTAGCACATCAGCTCCATATAAGCATCAAGCAGCTCGGTTTCATCGTCAAGCGAAACCATGGGTCGGTTGACCTTAACGCTGTGCCTGAAAAATTCAACAAGCTTCATAAGCAAATCGGCAACCTTTTTGTCGCCGTCAAGCTGAGCCTGAATTCTGATGGAATCCAGCGTGTTATAAAGAAAATGCGGATTCACCTGACTTTTCAAGTAGAGCATTGACATTTTTTGCTCCGTCAGCTCCGCGCGAAGTATGTCGGGATTTTCCAAAATCAAATAAAAGGCAAGGGTAATCAGCGTAATTCCCATTCCGCTGATAAGCCAAGTATGATTAATTCCCTGAAGCGTTGTAACGGTAAGCTCAACGAGCGATGCAATTACTATTGCGGTTTTTTTCTTCTTCTCAATGCTTTTCCAATTTGCAACAAGAAGCCCCGTCCCGAGGAGAAAATAAAAAGCAACGCTGATATAGCAGAAAATCACATGAATTCCGTCGGAATAATTGCCCGCAGGGGTAACGGCATAATGAATGGGAAGAAAAATATCGCCAAGCTCGGCAATAATCAGATAAATTGCCGCCGTTTTGACAAGCTTGCGCGGCTTACCTGTTTCCTCCTCAACCAATATTGCAATGTATTGATAAAAAAGAAAAAATATAAATATCATTGTGCCGATGAACAGGCGGTGGCAGATATCGTTTATCAGCCGCGGCACGGTGTCCAGATGGTTGACCGTGTATACCGTAATTCCGTCAAAGGCCAAATGTATCAGCGTTACAACCAGCAGCACGGAAAAGGTGCTGTGCAGCTGAGTATATTTCTTTTCTGCGGAGAAATAGATATAGGCAACAAAAGCCATAACAGCAAACAGCGCAATCTCCATTCTCAGCATAAATATCACCCCAAAATTATTATAATACTTCCTGTTTTATATCCTGTCTGACCAACTGAACAACCGTCTCGTGCGTAACTTCATTGTCCCAACGCAGGCAGATAATTTCCTCGCCCTCGTAGAAAAGCGGAAATCTGAAATGAATGCTCTTTAAAAATCTGCCGTTTGGGAGTTCTCTCGGATAAACTTCAATCTTCTCAATGAAGCTGCCCAGAAAAGTTTTCTTTTCCATATCTGTAAATTTATCATAAAGCTTATCAAAATACAAGAGATACTTGTAAACATTATCGCTTGAAATCTTCTGTTCAATAAGAAAACCTATTCTTGACTGAAGCTCCGCACTTTCATCTTCAGTTTCATCAATCTTATCATACAGGTCATCAAGTCTTGCCTGCATATCCTCATATTTTTTGTCA
>JAEDGK010000071.1 GCA_016297555.1 Clostridiaceae bacterium | reverse complement strand
ATCTGCTTATTAATATTTTCGGTCAGTACGGCTATAAAACCGAGCTTTTGAAAAACGACGGCAGGACGGTTATTGATGAAGGTCTGAAATATGTTCATAACGATACCTGCTATCCTGCGTTGCTTGTTATAGGTCAGCTTATTGATGCACTCAATACGGGTAAATATGATCCCGATAAAACTGCGCTGATGATAACGCAGTCGGGCGGCGGATGCCGTGCTTCAAACTATATCCATTTGCTCAGAAAGGCTCTTAAAAAAGCAGGCTATCCACAGGTTCCCGTTATTTCGCTCAATCTTTCAGGTCTTGAGAAGAACAGCGGATTTAAAATCCGTATTTCGATGGCGTTAAAAATGCTGTCCGCAGTTATTTACGGCGATTTGATAATGCTTCTTAAAAATCAGGTTGAGCCTTACGAAAAGAATAAGGGTGATGCAGAGAGACTGACTCAGAAGTGGATTGACGATTTGAGCGCTCAAATGCAGAAAGGAAAAGGCTATTCTTTCTTTGAAATCAAAAAGACTTTGCCGAAAATAACAAAAACCTTTGCCGAAATTCCCGTTGTTAAAACGGAAAAGACAAAGGTTGGAGTTGTCGGCGAAATATATGTTAAGTATTCACCGCTTGCAAATAATCATCTTGAAGAGTTTCTTTTCGGTCAGGATTGCGAGGTTATGGTTCCCGGACTTCTGGGCTTTATCAATTTTAAAGTCGATAACCGCCTTGAAGATATAAAGCTTTACGGCGGAAATCCTTTCAAAAAAGCGGCAATGAGATTTGCAATGTGGTATCTTTCAAAGATTGAAAGGAATCTCAACGATGCCGCCGCGGCTTACGGCAATTTCACCGTTCCGGCACCGTATGCACACATTAAAGAGAAGTGCACCAAGATTATCGGACCCGGCTGTAAAATGGGCGAGGGCTGGCTTCTGACCGCAGAAATGATGGAGCTTATTGAGAGCGGCTACGGCAATATAGTCTGCGCTCAGCCTTTCGGCTGCCTGCCGAACCATATTGTGGGCAAGGGTATGATAAGAAAGCTTAAAGAGATGTATCCGCAGTCAAATATCGTTCCCATTGATTATGACCCGGGTGCAACCAAGGTCAATCAGGAAAACAGAATTCGTCTGATGCTTGCCGTTGCAAAGGAAAACGAAGAAACGGGATGCTCCGGCTCCTGCAATTCGTCAGCCTGCGCCGCCTGCATGATGAATAAATAATTTACCGACAAAATCCCGAAGTGTGCTGATTAGGCAAACTTCGGGATTTTGTTATTTTTCGATTTTAAAAGCATAATGAGCGCCGTCGGTTATCGGAGTTTTGTCAACTCCTGTTTGCGAATATTCGCCCTCGGAATAGAAAGCCCAATATGTTCCGTCGGCATCGTAATCGGCTGTTATTCCGTTAACCGTCTTAACATAAAGCCCGTAATCGCCCTCTTCTCCGCTGATAATTCCGAGCTTTTCAAGCGCATCGCCCACCGTTTCTTCGTCAGTGTAAACCGTAAACAAGGCAGAATTGTTATCAGCGTCAACCGCTTCAAATTCAAAATGCTTTTCTCCGCTTCCTATTTGAGTGGGTTCGGCGGTCTGTGTTGATGTTGATAACGGTTCTTCTTTGTTTTGGCTGTCTGAGCACGCTGCAAATGCAAACATGGCGGCAATTATAAGAATAACTGCCGATAAGGAAATTACCTTTTTCATATTGTCAGCCCTTTCTTTAAGGTAAAATATATTGCTTCTTATAGTTTTCAAAAGCGGTTGTAAATCTTTCTCCGCCCGATGTTTTATAATCGTTAAGATATTCGTGAGTATCAAATACGGAGTGGCTGATTTGTATGAGTGAAACGGCAATGTTTGAGCAATGGTCGGACACTCTTTCATAATTCGTCAACAAATCGGAAAGAACGAAGCCGAGCTCAATGGTGCAGTTTCCTCCCGTAAGGCGTGAAATATGTCTGTTTTTGATTTCCGAAAGCAGAGTATCGATTACCTGTTCAAGCGGTTCAACATCAAGAGCAAGCTCCGCATCGTTATTTTCAAAAGCTTTTACCGTAATATCAAGAATTTGCTTTATTGCTTCCGTGGCTACAAGAATTTCCGCGTTTGCTTCGGAAGAAAACGAAATGCTCTTGTCGCTTATTTCTTTTGCAGTTTTTACCATATTTAATGCATGGTCGCCTATTCTTTCAAAATCACCGATGCAATGAAGCAGGGTCGAAACCGTGTTGCTGTCTTCCTTTGTCAGCTCTCTGCTTGAAATTTTGACAAGGAAAGTTCCGAGCTTATCTTCATAATCGTCAAGCGCCTGTTCGTTTTCGACTATTTTATCGGCGGTTTTACTGTTGTAATTGCCTATTATTGAAATTGAATCAAGAAGCGAATTTTTTGCAAGCTGCGCCATTTTTACCGTGTAATTTCTGCACTCTGATATTGCAAGAGAGGGAGAGTTAAGAAGTCTGTCATCAAGAAATTCACTTTTGTTTTCAGCTTCTTTGTCTTTAACGGTTTTGACAGCCAGTTTTTCAAGCTGCTTGCCGAAAGGAAACAGAATTATTGTTGTTGCTACATTGAATATGCTGTGAACAATGGCTATTCCGGCAGGCGCAATCGCTTTTTCAACAAACGGGAAATCTAAAAATGCATTAAATCCGTAGAACAGAGATAAAAGCACGGCAGTTCCGATGAGATTAAAATATATGTGGATTACGGCAACGCGCTTTGCGTTTTTGCTGACGCCCACGCTTGAAATAAGAGCCGTTACGCAGGTTCCGATGTTTTGACCCATAATAAGCGGAATTGCCATTCCGTAAGAAAGTCCGCCCGTGAGCGAAAGAGCCTGCAAAATACCCACTGTTGCAGAGGAGCTCTGGATAACAGCGGTCATAACTATGCCCACAATAAGTCCGAGCAGGGGGTTATTAAACATAACCATTATATTTCTGAATTCTTCCATCTCGGCAAGCGGAGCCATTGAATCGCTCATGAGCTCCATGCCAAACATCAGAACGGCAAAGCCCATACATATGCTGCCGATGTCCTTGGAACGGGTCTTTTTTGAAGTCATCATCATAATTATTCCGATAAAAGCAATTATCGGAGAAAATGACGACGGCTTGAGCAGGCTGACAAAGAAATTGTCGCTTTCAATTCCGGCGAGGCTTAAAATCCACGCGGTTATTGTTGTACCGATGTTTGAACCCATAATCACACCCACGGACTGCCCGAGCTGCATAATGCCGGAGTTTACAAGACCGACGAGCATAACCGTTACCGCCGAGGATGACTGAATGGTTGCCGTTATTGCGGCTCCGAGCAAAAGAGCCTTAATGGGCTTGTCCGTCATTTTTTGCAGGATTTTTTCAAGCTTTCCGCCCGCTGTTTTTTCAAGTGCGTTTGACATAACGCTCATTCCGAAGAGAAAAAGCGCAAGTCCGCCTAACAGGGTAATAATATTAAAAACGCTCATTTTTATCCTCCGTTTTTTAATTTCCCTTAACACGATATTACTATAATGTAAAAATTTACAAAATGCAAGAGTATTATATAAATATTGAGAATATTCGGCATAACCGTGATAACCGACTCAAATTGTGAAAAAAATCCGTCAATTCTAACAAGGGAAAAATCTGAATAGAATTAATAGCAATAACTTGTAAAAGAGGGTGTGTTCCGTGATTATAAGAGCCGGAAGAGTTTATCCCGTAATTGTGATAATTGTTCTCGCCGCGGTTTTGGTTGTGTCTGCTTCTGCGGTCAGCATAAGCGATTCATCGTTGCGGCAGGATGAAGCGTTTCTTCCGGTGGTGATGTATCATCAGCTCACAAAATCCGAAGCTCGGGCAGGCAGATATGTGCTTATGCTTGACCAGTTTGAAAAGGATTTAAAATACCTGAGCGAAAAAGGATATAAGACCGTAACGGTAAACCAGCTTCTTGATTTTTCACAGGGTAAAGGCAATATACCCGAAAAAGCCGTTATGATTACCTTTGATGACGGATGCGAAACACTTTATGAATACGCTCTGCCGCTTCTCAAAAAATACGGCTTTACGGCTGTCGGCTTTGTGGTGGGTGCGCTCGCCGACCACTATACGGAAATTGACGACCATAATCTTAATTATTCTAACCTGACTTGGGCGGAAATAAAAGAGATGAGCGAAGGAAATATTATCGATATACAAAGCCACTCGTTTGATTTGCATAAAAACACAGGCAACCGTTCAGGTGCAAAAAAGAAAAAAAGTGAAACAATAGAACAGTACAGTGAATTTTTGGGCGCAGATGCGTCAAAAATGAAAGAGGCAATGATAAAAAATACCGGCAAAACCCCGGTAGCCATTGCCTATCCTTTCGGCAGTTTCAGCTCCGAGAGCGCAGAAATACTGAAAAGATACGGTATAAAAATGGCATTTACCTGTGAGGAGCGGGTTAACATAATAAAAAAAGCCGAACCCGATTGGCTTTTCGGGCTCGGCAGATATAACAGACCGAACGGTATAAGCTCAGAGAGCTTTTTTGAAAAAATGGGAATTTAAAGTAGATTTACTTTAAGCGAGAAGCTTTTCCAAAGCGGAAATTTCAACGCAGAGGCAAAGAATCTCGACCGCTTTGCAGAGTTCGTCCCTTGACGGGAAGGTGGGGGCAATGCGGATGTTTTTATCATCGGGGTCTTTGCCGTAGGGGAAGGTAGCTCCCGCACCCGTGAGAGTAACTCCTGCTTCGCGGCAAAGAGCAACGGTTCTTTTTGCGCATCCGTTACATACATCAAGGCTGATAAAGTATCCGCCGTTTGGCTTCGTCCATTCGGCAATGCCCTTGCCGGCAAGGTTTTTTTCAAAAGCGGAAAGAACAGCTTCAAATTTCGGCTTTAAAATTTCGGCATGGCGCAGCATCTGAGCCTCAACGCCTGCTTTATCTTTAAGGAAGTTGGCGTGGCGAAGCTGATTGAGTTTGTCATATCCGATTGTCTGAACGGTCATTCTCTTTTTAATTGCCGCAATGTTGGCGTCCGAGGCGGCAAGCACGGAAACACCCGAGCCGGGGAAGGTTATTTTTGAGGTTGAAGTAACCTCAATAAAATTATCCTCGGTTCCGTATTCCTTGCAGGCTTCAAATATATTCAGCAGCTTGTCATGGCTGTCGCTTATGTGATGAACGCAGTAGGCATTGTCCCAAATAACTCTGAAATCCTTGGCGGCGGGCTTTAAAGCGGCAAAGCGGCGAACCGTTTCGTCCGAATAAGTTATACCCGTTGGGTTTGAATACATAGGCACGCAGAAAGCACCCTTAACCTTTTCGTCTTTAACAAGCTCCTCAATCATATCCATATCGGGACCGCTTTCATTCATCGGAATGTTAATCATTTCAATCCCGAAGTGCTCAAGAATGGCAAAGTGCCTGTCATAACCGGGAACGGGGCAGAGAAATTTAATTCCGCTCTGCTTGCACCAAGGCTCGTCTCCCGCGCCGAAAATCATACATTGAGCTATGTAGTCATACATTATCGAAAGGCTCGCGTTTCCGAATATAATTATGTTCTCCGGAGCAACCTCAAGAATTTGAGAAAAAATGCGCTTGCACTCGGGAATGCCGTCAAGCAGACCGTAATTGCGGACATCAAGCCCGTTTTCTGCTTTGAAATTGCCGAGCAGAGCAGGGTCGAGCATAGCGTTGGTTATTTCAAGCTGTTCCGCGCCGGGCTTGCCGCGCGACATATCAAGCTTTAAACCGAGAGCTTTATAAGAATCATATTTTTCCCTGAGAGCGGCAAGGCGTTCCTCAAGCTGCCCGCGGGATAAATTTTGAATGTTCATTTTGTGAAACCTCCGAAATTAATTGCTTAACTCTTTATATTTTATAATATGCAGAGCTGTTTTGCAAGTGTTATTTTTAAATCCTGCAAATTTTCGTAGAATTGCACTATCACCGGTATGCTTTGTTAAGGTAAAGTGTTATATTTAATGGTGATTTTCGTGCTTGACAAGGCATTCAATGTGTGATATAATCGCACAAAATTATCGGGAGGTACAGTTTTGTTTTCACTTGTTATTCGACGCAGACGAATTTAGCTTGCAGCCGTTTTTTCGGGTGCAGGCTTTGAAGCTGTGCATCCGATGAGTGAAAATTGAGCTTTTTATTCACCGTTGGTTTACACAGCCGACGGTGATTTTTTATTATTTGAATGTGAGGTAAAGAAAATGAATTATTCAAGCTTAAATTATGCAATATTTAATGAAACACAGCTTCCCGACGGAGCAAAAATACTTGATATAGGATGCAGGGATTCGGCGTTTTTGCAGGGCTTTGCAGAGTATTTTCCCGGGAAAATCTCTTACGCTCTCGGAGTTGATATGACCGATAAAGGATTTGGTAACTTTAAATACAAAAAGCCCATAGAATTAAAGGTTATGGACTGCTCAAACGGGCTTGATTTGCCCGATGAAAGCTTTGACTTTGTTTTTTCAAAGGATATGTTTGAATGTGTAAGCAATAAAGATTTGCTTGTCAGCGAAATTTACCGTGTCTTAAAGCCGGGCGGTTCGGTTATATGCGTCAACTGTGATTGGGACAGCGTGGTTTATAACGGAGAAAACAAGGAGCTTATCAGCAAAGCAATCCACGCCTATGCCGTCACAAAACAGGGTTGGATGGACGATCTCGACAGCTGGATAGGCAGGAGAATGTTTGGAATATTTAATCGTAGCGGACTTTTTAAAAGCTCCGTAACCGTTCACAGCGTTGTAGAAACCGAATACTCAGACGGCTTTTTCGGATATGATTTCAGCAAGCATATCGGCTGGCTTTCGCAGGAGAATACGGGTGCACTGACAGCAGGGGAATATAATGAATTTATTTCAAACCTGGAGTCTGCCGCCGAAAGCGGAGACTATATTTTTGTGAAGCCGTATTACATCTATAAAGGCTGTAAAAAATAATTTTCATTAGATATCCAAAAAACAGTAAAGCCCCGGGAGCTGCCGTTCCCGGGGCAAATTCTATTCTCAGATAAGAGATTTGTAAAGCTCGGTGATTTCTTCAACGCTTGTGTCTCTGGGGTTGCCGGGGCGGCAAGCGTCATCAAATGCCGATTGCGCGAGGAAGGGGATATCCTCGGGCTTAACGATTTCTTTAAGGTCAGCGGGAATTCCGACATCCTTTGAAATCTGCTTAACAGCGTCAATAGCTGCCTTTCTTGCTTCCTCAATGCTCATATTCTCGGTTCCCTCAACGCCCATAGCCTTTGCGATATCTCTGTATTTATCGCCTGTTGCGGGAGCGTTATATTCCATAACTGTGGGAAGAATGATTGCGTTGGCAACGCCGTGAGGAGTGTTATAAAGTGCTCCGAGAGGATGAGCCATAGAGTGAACAATGCCAAGACCTACATTTGAGAAACCCATGCCAGCGACATACTGACCGAGAGCCATGCCTTCTCTGCCCTCGGCTGTGTTTGCAACAGCGCCTCTGAGGTTGTTTGCGATTATTTCGATAGCCTTGATATGGAACATATCGCTCAGGGCCCATGCGCCCTTTGTGATATAGCCCTCGATTGCGTGAGTAAGAGCGTCCATACCTGTTGCGGCGGTAAGAGAAGCGGGCATTGTTGACATCATGTCGGGGTCAACAACGGCTACAACGGGAATGTCGTGAACATCAACGCAGACCATCTTTCTGTTTTTCTCGCTGTCGGTGATAACATAGTTGATGGTAACCTCTGCTGCTGTGCCTGCGGTTGTGGGAACAGCGATGATGGGCACACTCTTGTTCTTTGTGGGAGCAACGCCCTCAAGCGAGCGAACATCTGCAAATTCGGGGTTGGCAATGATGATGCCTACGCCTTTTGCCGTGTCCATTGAGGAGCCGCCGCCGATTGCGATTATGCAGTCCGCGCCGCTTTCCTTGAAGCTTTCAACGCCGTGCTGAACATTCTGAATTGTGGGGTTTGCCTGAATGTCGCTGAAAACGCTGTAATCAATATCGGCGCCCTTGAGGACATTGAAAACCTTGTCGGCAACGCCGAACTTGATAAGGTCGGGGTCGCAGCAAACGAGAGCCTTTTTGAAGCCTCTTGCTTTAACTTCGTCGGCAATCGAGTTGATTGCTCCCTTGCCGTGATACGAAGTTTCGTTGAGTACAAATCTGTTAGCCATTTTAATTACCTCCGATTATGTAATAAATATAGATTAAAGATTGAGATAATCTCTTCTGTAAACATCAAGAAGTCCGAACGCCTTTGCAATTTCGTAAAGATCGGGATCGGTTATTGTGTTAACACGGGGCAGGTGAGCGGTCATAAGATAAAGCTGTGCCGCTTTTTCAACCGTTTCAATAAGTCCGAAAGCCTCGTCAAGGTCTTTTCCGCAGCCGTAAATGCCGTGCTGACCCCAGATAACAAGGCGGAATTCTTTCATCTTCTCGGCGGTTGCAATTCCGATTTCGTTAGTGCCGCATACCATCCAGGGCAGAACACCGATGCCGTCGGGGAAAACAACCATGCACTCTGTGCACATTTCCCAGAGTGAATGTGTGAATTTCTTTTCATCGAGTTCGTGAACATAAGTCATTGCGAGGGTATTTGTGGGGTGGCTGTGCATTATTACTCTGTTTTCGGGATTTTTTGAAAGCCTTGAAATATGGCTCATAAGGTGAGCGGGCAGCTCGGAAGTGGGTCTGCCGCCGTCATTGTATCCCCAAAGAAGCTCCGCGTTAACTCCGTCATCGGCAATTTTGATTATTCCGAGATTATTTTCGGGGTCGTCCTCAACATTCTTGAAATACTTGCCTGTTCCGGTAACGATAAAAATTTTGCCCGCAAGCACTTTTGCGTCAAAGCCCATGGGGATTATTCTTATTGGCTTGTTGATATCAAGATATTCGGCAACCTCATCGTTATCAAGCATCATGCTGATGTTTCCGCCGTTTCTTTCGTCCCAGCCCATTCGATACATATTTGAGGTTGCTTTGCACATTCCCTTTACAAAGGTTGCGTCAATAATGTTTTTCATTTCCTGTTCACCAATACCTTTTCTTCATATTCTTTTATGCTGCCGATATAGCTGCTTTCAATGCCCTGTCTGCTGAGAAATTCTTCCCAGATATCGCCCAAGGGCATTGTTTTCATTTCCTCGCTCAAAACCATAAGCTCGGTGAAATTGCTTTCGTCCTGAAGCTTTTTCATCTTCTCGGCGGGCTGGAGCAGAGCAAAAAGCAGAGCCTTCTGAACGCTGCGGACACCCGTTACCCATGCGCTTATGCGGTTGATTGAAGCGTCAAAATAATCGGTTGCTATGAAAACGCGATCAAGCGCGTTGTTTCTGACAATCTCTTTTGCGATTTCCTTGGTTTCGTCGTCAAGCAAAACAACATGGTCGCTGTCCCAGCGCACGCCTCTTGTTATGTGAAGCGCAATCTTGTCGCTGAAAGCGAGCATTGACGGAATTTTGTCCGAAACAAGCTCTGTGGGGTGATAATGACCGTTATCCATAAGCGGGACAATGCCGTTTTGTATTGAATAGCTCAGGCAGAATTCAGCCGAGCCGACCGTGTAGGATTCAACTCCTATTCCGAAAACCTTAGATTCGAGCGTAACGAAAACCTTGCTTTTGTCATAGGGAACGGAGAGAATTTCGTCAAGTGATTTTTTGAAACGCAGACGGGGTGAAAGACGGTCTGCGGGAATGTCTTTATATCCGTCGGGAATCCAAATATTCATAACGCAGGGATATCCCGTTTCCTCGGCAAAATAATTTGAAATTTCTATGCATCTTTTGCCGTGCTCAACCCAAAAACGGCGTATGTTTTCATCGGGAGAGGATAAGGTAAGACCGTCTTTTACAAGCGGATGCGAGAAAAATGTGGGGTTAAAATCAAGACCGATTTTTCTTTCTTTTGCAAAATCAACCCATTTTTTGAAATGCTCGGGCTTTATGGCATCTCTGTCGGCTTTTTCGCCGTCAAAAATCGCATAGCTTGCGTGCAGGTTGAGCTTCTTTTTGCCGGGAATGAGGCTGAATGCCTTGTCAATATCCGCCATAAGCTCCTCGGGAGTTCTTGCTTTTCCGGGATAATTGCCCGTTGTCTGAATTCCGCCCGAGAGAGCTGACGGATTGTCAAAGCCGCCTACATCATCGCCCTGCCAGCAGTGAACGGAAACGGTTGTATCTCCGAGCATTTTAAGAGCTGCTTCGGCGTCAATTCCGATTTTGGCATACATCTCTTTTGCGCTTTCGTATCTTTGCATCATTTTACCTCCGTTTTATTAACAGGTTGTTTCAAAAGGTCAAAAATACTGTGAAATAATGCTGTATATACCAAATTATATAGCTTATGTTTTTTAATGTCAATAAGCATATCTGCTCCTTGTGTAACCTCATTAAATACGCAGTGAAGAAATGCCCGATTTCATAACTGCCGCACGCAGAAGGGGATTATACATAAACGGGCATTTCAGATTTTTCATAAGAAGTTTTAATTTTAAGGGCAGCAGATTTGAGTTGTATTTCCTGAGAGTATTTCCGCGGCTGTTAAAGGCTTTGCTTAAAGCTACCGCGCTGTTTATTGCGCTGCTTATTCCCTCAAACGAGCTCGGGCTGATAAGCCCTGCCGCTTCACCTATAAGAAAAACGCCGTCCCCGCCCGTGCAAAAGCTTGAAAGCGAGCTCGGACGAAGCACCATGCAAGCCTC
>JAEDGK010000070.1 GCA_016297555.1 Clostridiaceae bacterium | reverse complement strand
AAAAGGCAAATAACTGTTGAATCTCCGCAAGTGCCGTGCTATAATTTTCACATAATCCAAACATATGGAGGCTGCTATGGCTGATCATTACAACACCTACAAGCTCACGAGCTTTGCCGGCATTGTTGCCGACTGCCTCGGGGTTTCTCTGCCCGAAGAATTTGCGCCGTCAATAGAGTGGGTTTCGGATATTCTCCGCTCCCGTCTGGGCGGAAACGCAGACAGAGTAATTCTCTATCATGCCGACGCCGTCGGGCTTTATATCTGGCAAAAATACACATCGCTTTTCGCTCCCGTCTATCAGCACACCTCAATGTCCGTGCCGTTTGTGAGCACGGTTATGTCGGTCACTCCCGTGGCTCACGCTTCAATGTATACGGGTCTTGAGCCTGAGCAGCACGGAATTCAGACCTACACAAAGCCAAAGCTTGAATGTGACACGCTTTATGATGTTCTGATTGAAAAGGGGCTCAAACCTGCTATCCTCGCGCAGGAGGATTCTTCGTTTCTTCATATTTTCAAAGACCGCGATATGCCGTATTTTGAGGAGCCTAACGCCGCTTACATTCAGAAAAAGGCGCGCGAGCTTTTGGAAGAAGACAAATACGATGTTATAAGCATCCACACCTTTGATTATGACGACGCCGCTCACGATTACGGTCCGGAATCCAAAGAAGCCCTCAATGCCGTTGATTTTGAGGCTCAGGGCTTTGCCGATATTGCCGAATACATAGAAAAGAATTGGAGCGGCAAGCACCGCACTCTGCTTATCTATGCGCCCGACCACGGTCAGCATTTAACAACGGGCAAGCGCAGAGGCGGCCACGGCAGCACGCAGATTGAGGATATGAATATCCTCCACTTTTACGGCACTTTCATCTGAATAAATGCAAAACGCCGCAGAAAGGCATTCAAAGCCTTTCCGCGGCGAAATTTTTATTGTTTTAGGCGTTTGCGGTTTCTTTTTCTTCGCTCTTTTCGGCATTATCCTCGGGCTTTTCCTCGGGAGGAAGCTCCACGGGCTTTAACGAAACAACGAGGTTGACGATTGCCGAAAGCATAAACAGCGCGGCGCTTACGAAAACGCCCCAGCTCGGCGCACAGCTTACTGCGTCGGTGAGCGTGCCTGATTCAAGAACACCCGAAAGGCTGTTAAAGCAAACGGAGCTTGAAAGCATCATAAGGCTTGCAATCAGATTTGTTATAAACAAGCCCTTGCTGTTGAACTTTCTGAAATTAAGCAGCAGAAAAACAAGGCTCACAAGCAGCGAAAGCGCGCTCAAAACAACAAACAGGAGCGAGAGCAAAAACCTGAGCGAGCCTGCGCCGATAATATCTGAGGCGGGAGCCTTAAATATTCCCAAAATATCGAAATTCAGTATATTCATAACAATCGTTATTGCATTAAGAGTAAACTTTTCTTCGCAAAACGGAATTGAAACCGCAAGAGTACCGAGCGGAAGCAGGAAAGAAAACAGCGGCAGAACGCTGATGGGTATGCGGGCTATTCTGAGCTTTGTGCCCACAAATGAGAACTTAAAGCGGCGCATAGCATCGTGAAGCTTTGCGAAAGCTGCTTCTGCGGCAATCGAATCTTCTTCAAGGCGTCTTTCCCAATCGTAATTGGCTATATTTACGCCGCAGTCGGGGCATTCGGCTTTTATGTTCCAGATATGAAGTTTTCTTCCGCATTTAGGACATTTTGCCATAAAATCACACCTTTTTTCTACCGTTTTATATAATATTCTATACCCAAGCGCACTCTGTGTCAAGAAGTTATTTCTGACCGTAATATGCGTTTGCTCCGTGCTTGCGGAAATAATGCTTATTGCGAATATTTTCGCTTGCGGGCTTGGCGTTGAGCGTTTCGCTCAGATATGCCATTTTGGCAACCTCTTCAAGAACTGCCGAATTTTTTGCCGCTTCAAAGCCGTCCTTTCCCCATGTGAACGGACCGTGGGAATGAACGAGCACTGCAGGAACGGCATTATAATCAATTCCGCCCGTTTCAAAGCGCTCGGCTATAACTCTGCCCGTATTCAGCTCATAGTCATTTTCGATTTCTTCTGCCGTCAGATCACGCGTGCAGGGCACGGCTCCGAATGAAAAATCGGCATGGGTTGTGCCGTAAAGCTCTATATCCTTCGCCGCCTGAGCAAAGGCAACCGCAAAGGTTGAATGAGTGTGAGCAACGCCGCCTATTTCGGGGAAACGGCGGTAAAGCTCAAGATGAGTGGGAGTATCCGATGAGGGATTAAGCTCGCCCTCAACCTTTTCGCCGTTGAGATTCATAACCACCATATCCTCGGGGCGCAGCTTTGCATAATCGACCCCGGAGGGCTTTATTACAAACAGCCCGCTTTCTCTGTCAATCTCGGAAACATTGCCCCATGTAAAAAGGACAAGACCGTATTCGGTCAGCTTCAGGTTTGCCGCACAAACCCTTTCTTTTAAGCTTTCAAGCATATTTTTCACTCCGTTTCACACAAACAGCGAAGCAATTACCGTTGCATAAATATGCGACGGGTCTTTGATGAAGTTATTTTTTATATGCTGCGCCTGCTCCATATCGGCGGCGTAAACGCTCAGCTCCATCATCGGCTCCTGACCGTGCATTATTTTAAAAGTAACATAGCAGCCGTTTTCCGTCTTTTTGATTTCAACGGAATTTTCACGCTCTCTTTTTGCCTTTGTCAAAAGCATCATAGCATCGGCAAGAGCGGTTTCCTTAACGGTGCGCGGTATTTCGCGGGCAAGCTCGTCAACGGAGATTTCACCCTTGGGAGTTATATATATCAGCCCGTCCGCCTCGGTAAGATTGCCGCCGCTGATAAGCTCCTCCATCGCCTGACTTGCCTCAAAATAATTTGCAAGTCCGTGAAGCTGAAGAGCCTCGATTATCATTGAATCCTTCATCGGCTCCCCTGCCCTGCTGACAATAAAGGTAATCAGCAGCTTAATCTGCATTCTGCTCCTGAGGCCTCCCGGCTCAACGCCTTGAGTGAAAGCATCAAATTCATTATCCATTGACATTTGCATTCTCCCTGCGCTCGGCAAGAGCCTTTTGAATTTCTTCCTTCTTCTTGCCCGTGTAATCGTTGAAAATCATCGGAACAGCCGCAAGAGCAAGGCTTATCATCGGGATAATTGAAACCATTATAAACATTCCGTCAAAAACCTGCTGGGGCTGGTTGAGAACGGGAACATCGTTAATCGGCTGAATGAAACAAACCTTTTCAAGAACAAGGCTTGTTATAAAGGTTGAAATGCCCGCAGTCAGCTTGCTGATAAAGGTCTGCGAAGCGAAGCATACGCCCTCTGAGCGTCTGCCTGTTTTGTATTCAAGGTAATCAACGCTGTCGGCAACCATTGCATAGGTGATAACATTGAAAATACCGAGAGGCAAACCCGCAACGGCAAGAATTGCAAGGAATACATAGAAGTTGCTGTATCCTACAAAATACATAACAGCGTGAATTGCCGCGCCGAAAAGTGCGGAAGCAATATAAATCGCTTTGAGCGACATTTTTTTGCGAAGAACGGGCATAAGAACCATTGCTACAAGCATACCTGCGCCGATTGCAACGGTCATAACCGTCTGAACGGTTCCCTTGGGAATTACACCCGAATCCTTTATAAGGTAAGTTGCAAGGTAGCTTCCCGAGGTCTGAGCCATAAGCATTGCCGAGCCGAGAATGCTCGAAGCAATGAGAAGCAGGAGAGGCTTGTTTTTAACATATGCCGACACAATTTCGCCAACGGTAACCTTTTCCTTTTTCTGCTCAACTCTTTCCTTTGTGCCGAAGAACGCGGAAAGTGAAATCATTGAGCCGAGAACCGCAAAGATAAGTCCGCTGACAAAATAGCCCTTGGTGTTGCCGAGACCGTTTCTGAGAGCAGGAACAAGCAATGTGGGAATAACTCCGCCGATGGTGCTGAATATCCTTGCAGTTGAAAGGAACTTATTTCTTTCGTTTTCAAGCGGAGATACAACGGCGCTCATGCCCCAGAACGGAACATCCTGAATTGTGAAGCAAATGCCCCAGAGAATGTATGTAATTGTCGCATATGCAAGTCTGCCGCCGTAGCCAAAATTCGGAACATAAAACAGAGCCGCCGTTGCAATCATTATAAGGAACGGAGAAAAGAGGAGATAAGGACGCAGCTTGCCGAATTTGGTATTTGTTTTATCGGCAATAATGCCCATAATCGGGTCATTTGCGGCATCGAAAATTCTCGCGGCAAGAATTATCAGACCTGCGTGAGCAGGCGTGAGCTGCATAGCGTCGGTATAAAATATGAGAAGAAATGTTGACATAAGGGTATAAATCATACTTCTTCCGAACGCCGAGATTGAGAACGAAAAAGTTTCGCTCGCTTTTAAATATTTCTTTTCCACTATTTCTGTCTCCTTCTGCCTTTAATATCTTTTCGCTTGTTTCTGTTGGGATTAATCGGCTTGCCGTATCTGCCCCTGTTGAGACATTCTGCGGTTAAAAACCTCTCTTTTGTCGCCCAAAGACCGCATAGGTTTGACCAGCCCTCGCAGTAAAGCCAATAGTAGGAAATGTTTTTCTCTTTTCTGAGCTTTACAAGAGCGGGCAGGGAACACCAGATGACCGACGGAAGGGCAATAACAAGCAGCCATACAGGACCCAAAAGCATTGACTGAACAGTGTGACCGTATTCGTGGATTTTGATGTCGTGAAGCGCGTCGCCTGTTTTGTTTTTGTTGATGAAAATAAACATACCGAGAGAAACGCCGCCGAAATTCTTCTTATCGATATAGGTTATCAGCGCGTTGTGATACCATTCGCTCTGAGCGCCTTTCGGCTTGTAGATTGCCAGCATAATCAGCCCGATAATATTTTGAAGCAGCGCAAAAGTAAACTGCCACAAATAAAACAGGACGGCTCTGATTTTTTTCAAAACATCACCCACTATACAGTTATTTATATGATAATATCATATCGGCGCGGATTTTGCAAGTGTGTCAAATAATTGTTTGCGATAAAAATAAAGCTCTCCGGACTTTTTTTACTCCCTTAGCAAGCAGTTTTGTAAAAAGCCGAAAAACTTTGCCGATAAATTTGATTATATTGCAAATTCAGAAAATAAACCGGTATTATTTCTGATATCATATAATATGGATAAATATATTGATGAAGCGATTGATTTCAGGGTTGCTTCACTACGGAACGGAGCGGATATTTTGGCAAAAACTCTTGTTTTGGCGGAAAAGCCGTCTGTCGCGCGTGACATTGCGCGGGTTTTGGGCTGCAAAAAAAACGGAAACGGCTGCATTATCGGCGATAAATATATAGTAACATGGGCTCTCGGTCATCTGGTAACTCTTGCCGACCCCGAGGCATATGACAATAAATACAAAACCTGGCGTATGGAGGATCTCCCCATGCTGCCAAAGCATATGAAGCTTGTAGTTATCGGTCAGACCTCCAAGCAATTCAAGGCTGTCAGCTCTCTGCTCGGCAGCTCCGAGGTTGATAAGGTGGTTATTGCAACCGACGCGGGGCGTGAGGGCGAGCTTGTTGCCCGCTGGATAATTCAGAAAGCAAATTGCAGAAAGCCCATGCTCCGCCTCTGGATTTCTTCACAGACGGACAAAGCGATAAAAGAGGGCTTCGCTTCACTAAAACCCGCTTCGCAATATGATAATCTCTATAAAAGCGCGCAGTGCCGCGCCGAGGCGGACTGGCTCATAGGGCTGAATGTCAGCCGTGCGCTCACCTGCAAGCATAACGCCCAGCTTTCGGCAGGCAGAGTTCAGACCCCCACCCTTGCAATGATAGTTAAGCGTGAGGATGAAATTTTGAAATTCAGACCCAAGGATTATTTCACCGTAAAGGCTGATTTCGGCGGATTTTCCGCGATATATAAAGATTCACACAGTCAGGCTCGCTTTTTTGACGCAGCGGCGGCTCAGTCGGTTGCCGATGATGTAAAAGGCAAGCGCGGCGTGCTTTCGGAGGTTAAAAAGGTCTATCGCTTCAAAGCGCCTCCCGCCGCCTATGATTTGACCGAGCTTCAGCGCGATGCAAACAAAAAATACGGCTATTCGGCAAAGCAGACTCTTTCATTGATGCAGAGCCTTTATGAAACGCACAAGCTGCTGACCTATCCGAGAACGGATTCAAGATATATCACAAAAGATGTTGCGGCTACTTTGCCCGAGAGGCTCAGAGCGATTGCCGTCGGTCCTTACAAAGAAGCGGCAAACGCCGTTCTCAGAACAAAGCCGCTTTCTCTGAAATACATCGTCAATGACGCAAAGGTCACGGATCACCACGCCATAATTCCCACCGAGCAATATGTTGACCTCAACAAGCTTTCGCGCGAGGAACGGCATATATATGATCTTGTTGTGCGCCGCTTTCTTGCTGTTCTGAGCGCGCCGTTTGAATATGACGAAATGCAGGTAACAATAACCGTGGGCAAGCACAAATTTTACACAAAGGGTCAAACGGTAAAATCCGCAGGCTGGAAAGCACTTTACGATTCTTCACTTTCCGATGATGACGATGACGGCGACGACCTTGCGTCTCAGCAGCTCCCGTCACTTGTTCAGGGCGCGACGCTTCCCGTTAATGGGGTGCGCCTTTGCGCGGGCAAAACCGCTCCCCCTGCAAGATACACCGAAGCAACCTTGCTTTCGGCAATGGAAAACCCGACGGGTCAGGTTGACGACGGCTCTCTGCGTGACGCTCTGAAAACAGCGGGCGGGCTCGGAACTCCCGCAACCCGAGCCGACATTATCGAAAAGCTCTTTGACTCTTTCTGCGTTGAGCGCAGAGGCAGAGAGATATTCCCGACCTCAAAGGGCAGACAGCTTATTGAAATAGTGCCGCCCGACCTTAAATCCGCCGAGCTTACCGCCCGTTGGGAACAGCGGCTTTCTCTGATTGCCAAAGGCAGCGCGGACAGCGGAAAATTCATTGAAGAAATGCGTTCCTACGCAGGCGCGCTCGTTAACGCCGTTAAAAACGGCGATGTGAAATACAGGCATGACAATATGACCCGCGAGCCCTGCCCCGAATGCGGCAAATATCTGCTTGAAGTCAACGGCAAAAAAGGAAAAATGCTCGTTTGTCAGGACAGGGAATGCGGCTACAGAAAGAGCATTTCCGTTATCACAAACGCCCGCTGCCCCGAATGTCACAAAAAGCTTGAAATGCGCGGCGAGGGCGATAAAAAAGCGTTTTACTGCGTCTGCGGCTACCGTGAAAAGCTTTCGGATTTTGAAAAGAGGAAAGAAAGCGCGGGCGCGGGCAAAAGAGATGTTGCCCGCTATATGCAGCAGCAGGCAAAGCAAAAAACCGCCGGCAATCCGCTTGCCGACCAGCTTGCAAAATGGATGGAGGAAAACAAATGAAGCGATTGTTTTCTGTGATATTAACGGCTGTTTTGATTTTTTCTCTTGCATCCTGCTCGGGCAGAGGTGAGGACAAACAGATTTTTTATGCTCTGAGCGCCTCCCCCTCAACCCTTGACCCGCAGTATGCCAAGGAATCCGACGCTCAGCTTATAATAAACAACACCTTTGAGGGGCTTGTGCGCCTTTCGGCAGACGGAGAAGTTATACCCGGATTGGCCGAAACATGGGAGATATCCTCCGACGGTTTGCAATATACTTTTCATCTGAAGCCGGGAACGGAGTGGTACTGCCCCATCTCGCTCAAAAACGAGTTCGGCGAGGAATTCTATAAAAAGTTTTCTGCCGAAACCGTAACCTCCGCCGATTTTGTTTTTGCAATGAAGCGAGCCGTTTCTCCGCAGACGGGCTCGAGATACGCTCATGTGCTCTTTCCGATAGAAAATGCCTATGAAATCTATTCGGGCGCACTCGGCGTTGATTCGCTCGGAGTTTATGCGCCCGACGAAAACACGCTTGTTATAAAGCTGCACGAAGCCTGCCCCGATTTGCTCGAAAGGCTGACCGAAAGCGTTTTTATGCCCTGCAACGAAGAATTTTTCAATGCCATGAACGGGCGTTACGGGCTTTCAAACAAGCACATTCTCTGCAACGGACCTTTCTATGTCAGCTCGTGGGATTCAGAATCATCGCTGACAATCAAGAGAAACAAATTCTATTCGGGCAGTCAGACGGTTGTTCCCTCCTCGGTCAGCTTCAGCTTTGACTCCGATTACGATTCGGTTGCAAAAAAGATTGCCGCAGGCAATCTCAGCGCCGCGCTTTTGCCGCCCGACTGCGCAACCCCCGAAAACTCCGTAACCGTCAAGGAATCCGCCAACTCGGTTTTCGGTTTCTTCTTTAACTGCTCGGACAAATATCTTAAAAATAAAAATCTGCGCCTTGCTCTTTGCAGCTCAGTCAACAGGGAGCTTTTTGCCGAAACGGATAACGCAAAGCCTATGAGCGGATTTATTCCCGAAAGCTGCAGTGCGGGCGGAAAGAACTACCGCGAGGCGGCAGGCTCCCAAACCCCGTCAATCGAATACAACACCTCATCTGCCTCCGCTCTTTGGCAGCAGGCTCTGACCGAGCTTGAAACGGATAAAATAACTCTGACCGTGCTCTGCCCCGAGTGGCTTGACTCAGCCGTGCGCCGCCAGCTCCAAATCTGGCAGCAGACCATGGGCATAGGCATTGCCGTAACCGTTGTCAACAAAACCTCCGATGAGATTTTGAGCGCGGTTGAAGCGGGCAATTATCAGATTGCTCTGACGGGCGTTGAATCTCCGTATGAAAGTGCTGTTGATTTTCTTGCCTCGTTTGAGGGCGGCGGAATTTTCCGTTTCCCCTCGGAGGAATACGATATGATAATCGGCAGACTGCTTGAATCCGAGGGCGACGACGAGCTGCTCGGCGGCTGCTATACAGCGGAAACCTATATTTTACAGCAAGCCGTCTGCTTCCCCCTTTATTCACGCTCAAGCCGATTTGTTACGGCGGAGGATATCGAGGGAATAACCGTTGCAGGCTCGGAAAACACCGTCAGCTTTATAGGTGCAAAGAGGTTTGACTGATGAAAAAACGTATTTTTCAAACAGTCTCATGGACTTTGACCGCCGCCTGCATGGCTGTTATATTCTATCTTTCTTCGCAAAACGGCGATCAGTCGCGGGAACTCAGCGACGGCGTGCGGTTTTGGCTCGGCTCGCCTTTTAGCATATGGATAATCAGAAAAGCGGCTCATTTTCTCGAATTTACCGGGCTTGCAGTTCTGCTTTTCACGGCGCTCTATTCCTCTTTCGGATATTACCGACCGGTTTTAACCTTTATTTTGACTGCGGCTTACGCCGCAAGCGATGAATTTCATCAGCTCTTTGTGGAGGGCAGAGCGTGCCGACTGTTTGACCTTTTTGTTGACTGCTGCGGAGCGGCGCTCGGAATAGCCGCTCTTTGGATAATAATTTCTTTCTTTACCCGATTTAAACAGCGAAAATCAAAAAAGGAGGAGCTTTAATTGACGGACAGTGAAAAAATTATGGCTGCCGGCTGTGCCGCGGGAGCTGCCGCCGCCGTTTTGCCTGCGGCTTACGGCTTCATTAAAGCCCGAGCAAAAAAGCCGATTTGCGACGCCGATTTGCTGCGCGCCGAAAACGGCGGATTTATTTCCGCCTGCGGTGAAAGCGTAGAACTGCGCGGAATAAATCTCAATGACGACCTTTTCTTTTATCAAAAAGAGGATTTACCCGTTCCCTCACGCGGATATGACGTCTTTTCCGCTCTTGAAAGCCGCTTCGGCAATTACGGCGCACGGGAAATCATCAAAAAATATGAGGAAAACTTCATAACGCCCGCCGACTTGAAATATATCTCAAAGCTCGGCGCAAACTGCGTAAGAATTCCGCTGAGATATAATTATCTTTTCAAAGAAGAAAACTGCAAAGCCGATATCGACTTTGACAGGCTTGACCTGCTTGTTTCCAAATGCCGCAAAGCAGGGCTTTATGTAATTTTTGATTTACATTCCGCCCCCGGCTTTCAAAACACATCTTCCTCTTGCGGCAAAGACAGTGAAAGCGTGCTGTTTGAATCAACCAAAGCGGGCTTTGAGGCGAGGAACGCCGTAATCAGGCTGTGGACTCAGGTTGCCGCCCATTTCAAAGATGAGCCCGCCGTTGCAGCCTATGATTTGCTTAACAGACCGCTCAACCGCTTTGCCGAGTGGGAAAGCAAGCTGGACGCGCTTCATAAATTCTATCAGAGAATATACAAAGCTATCCGAACCGTTGACGAAAACCATATTATAATTTTTGAAGCCGTCGGCGCGCCCGAAACCCTGCCCGCCGCCGAAAAATGCGCGGGCAAAAACATTGCCTTCGGTCTTTATTCGCATTTTCACACCACATACGAAACAAATTCTCTCGTCAGGGGCGTGCGTGAGCTAAGGAGCGGAGGAATTCCGTTCATCGTCTGCAAGATAAGGTCGGAGGAAAATCTCGACTATTCGCTCACCGCACTCAACGACGCGGGAATTTCATGGCTTTTTGGTGATTTCAAGGGCAGCGGAAATCTCTGCGACTTCCTTTTCTCCGCAAATCTGCCCTCTGCCGATTTAACTTATGACAGCTATGAAGCAATCGGCGAAAAATGGTCAAAGCCGCTTGTAACCAAAAATTTCAGCGAAAACAAGGATACCGCGGCTCTGCTCAGGCAGGCATTCCGCTACGGCGCCGTTTCGGCTGAAATCAAGCCCGAAAAAAAGAAAATGAAATTCAAGGTTAAATTCGGAGCAAACATCGTTGCGGGAATGAATAAAACAGTATAATGGGGCTGTCGCACTAAGCGAAGACCAAAAGAAACGAATATATAAAGAAAATGGCT
>JAEDGK010000069.1 GCA_016297555.1 Clostridiaceae bacterium | reverse complement strand
GATTTTTCGGCGGGAGCAAGCCCCCGCCCTACTCTGTGCGGGTGTTATTATCGGATTTCGGGCAAACGCGCAGGGTCGCCGCGAAAACCGAATTAAATTCCGAGCAGTCTGCGGGCGTTTTCGCCGAGGATTGCTCTTTTTTCGTCTTCGGAGATATCAAGGCAGTCTATCAGCCCTATATTGTCGGCGGGGCTTTGCCACGGGGCGTCGCTGCCGAGCAGAATTTTGTCCGCGCCGTGGAGCGCAATTATTTCCTCCGCTTTTACGGGCGGAAGCACGCCGCAGCAGTAGGCGGTGTCAAGATAAACATCTTTGCCGCAGAGAAACTCTTTTGTTTCCTCCCACGCGCAGGTTCCGCCGAAGTGAGCCGCCACAACGGGCGCGCCGCCGAAGGCTTCAAGCACTTTTGAAATTCTCTCGGGCGTGCAATGAACAGGCTCGGGGTAGCCGATATCCGTGCCGCAATGGAAAACGGTTATCATATTCAGCGAGCCGATTTTTTCATATATGGGGAGCATTTTTTCGTCATCGGCATAAAAATCCTGATAGTCGGGGTGGAGCTTAACTCCCTTTATTCCGTTTTCTTTAAGCCTTTCAAGCTCCGCCAGAGCGTCGGGGCTGTCGGGGTGAATGCTGCCGAAAGGAATAAAGCCCTCGGTTCGGCAAAGCGAAATTGCAAAATCGTTTACGCTTTTTTGCTGACGCGGATTGGTTGCAATGTTCAGCACAACGGAGTAATCAACTCCGTTTTTCCTTTGCAGGTCAAGAAGTGATTCGGGAGAGCCGCTGTGAAACGGGCGGGTTATGCCCGAGCGGCGGCGAAGCTGAGCCATTGCCTTTTCTGCAATTTTTTCGGGAAAACAATGGGTGTGAAAATCTATTATCATATTTCTGGCCTCTGTTGAATATTTATTAATGCTATTTTACACCGAAAACGGAACTATATCAATATCCAAAACACACTAAGATTTAATTTCGGCGGTAATTTTTAAAAAATTATACCCTATTTTCAAAATAATGCTTGATATTTATAAAAGATTGTGTTAAAATAACAACAGTAGGATTTTGTATTTCATCAGAGTGGGGCGACCCGCTCTTTTGTTTGCACAGAAAACTTTTTTCACAAAAAGAAATAAGCAAAGGAGAATGAATAGATGCCAAAAGGAAAGGGAGGCAACACCGTCGCCGCGGTTTGGGAAATTGCGGAGCCGATAGCCCGCGAGCTCGGGCTTGAAATATGGGATATCCGCTTTGTCAAAGAGGGCGCGGATTGGTTTCTGCGGATATTCATTGATAAAGACGGCGGCGTAGGCATTGAGGACTGCGAGCGAATGAGCAGAGCTATCGACAAGCCGCTTGACGAGCGCGACCCCATTGAGCAGAGCTACTGCCTTGAAGTTTCGTCCCCCGGAGTCGAAAGAGAGCTTACGAGAGAAACTCATTTTGAAGCCTGCAAGGGCGAAAAAATAAAGGTAAAGCTTATCAGAGCCGTCAACGGCGTGCGCGAATTTAAGGGAGTGCTTGAAGATGCGGACGGCTCGAGAATAACTCTCAGGCTTGACGACGGCAGTGCAATGAATTTTGAAAAGAAAGAAACAAGCTATATAAAACTTGATGATTTCGTCTTTTAACGAAAGGAATGGTCAGAAAATGAACAACAGCGAATTTTTTGAGGCGGTCAGACTTCTCGGCAAAGAAAAAAATATTCCGGAGGATTCTCTGCTCGCGGGAATTCAGAGAGCAATAGTACCCGCGGTAAAAAGGGACTATAATAATAAGGATATAGTTTTCTGTGAAATCGACGCGCAGGAAAAAACAATCAGAGTTTTTGTCAGAAAGAATGTTGTTACAGAGGTGCTTGATCCCGACGAGGATATGACGGTTGAGCAGGCTCAGAGATTTAAGAAGAACGCCATTGCAGGCGACATTATCGAAATCGAGCTTGAAACAAAAGAGGTCAGCCGTATAGCCGCCGAAAAGGGCAAGCATATTCTCCGCCAGGCAATCCGCGAGGCGGAGCACGGCAGAATTAAAGAAGAATTCCAGAATAAAAATCAGGAAATCGTTACGGCGAAAATCGTTAAGATTGACCCTGTTACGCTTGACGCTGTTGTTGAAATCGGCAAGCTTACAGAAAGGCTTCTCAGAAGCGAACAGCTCCCGACCGATAATTTCACCGAGGGAGATATCACCAAGGTTTATGTTGCCGAGGTTCGCGACGCTACCAAAGGCCCCAAGGCGACTATTTCAAGAACTCATCCCGGGCTTGTCAGACGCTTGCTTGAAAGCGAGGTTCCGGAAATATTTGACGGCACGGTTGAAATCAAGTCCGTTTCGCGCGAGGCAGGCTCAAGAAGCAAGATTGCCGTTTACAGCGCAGATGAAAATGTTGACCCCGTCGGAGCCTGCATAGGTCAGAGAGGCGCGAGAGTCAATAAGATAGTTGAGCAGCTCGGCGGCGAGAAGCTCGATATCGTGCGTTACAGCGAAAATCCCGCCGAATATGTTGCCGCCGCTCTTGCTCCCGCCGATGTTGTTTCGGTAACGGTTGAGAGCGAGGAGGAGCGTTCCTGCAAGGTCGTTGTTCCCAACAGCCAGCTTTCGCTTGCAATCGGCAACAAGGGTCAGAACGCCCGCCTTGCCGCAAAGCTTACGGGCTGGAAGATCGACATAAATCCCGAAACCGAAGAAGCGGTTATCAATTTTGACGAAGAATAAATCGAAGCTACATTATATTTTAAGGAGCTGAACCGATGCAAACCCGCCGGATTCCAATGAGAAAATGCACAGGCTGCAATGAAATGAAGCCTAAAAAAGAGCTTGTAAGGGTTGTTAAAAGCCCCGAGGGCGAAATATCGCTTGATTTAACGGGCAAAAAGCCCGGCAGAGGAGCTTATGTCTGCCGCAGCGCCGAATGCCTTGAAAAAGCAAGAAAAGCGAAAAGATTTGAAAAGGCGTTCTCCTGTGCTATTCCCGACGGAGTTTTCGAGAGAATGGAGGATGAGCTTAAAAATGACGGATAATCCTAAGCTTCTTTCTCTTCTCGGTATGTGCCGCAAGGCGGGAAAGCTGAGCTGCGGTCATGACGCGGCGATTGGTTCTGTCAGAAGCAAAAGCGCAAGGCTGTGTCTGCTTAGCAGCGACGCGTCCGAGCGGCTGAGAAAGGAAACGGAGCGGGAAGCAAGCTTCGGCGGGAGAGAAATCCCCGTCAGAACGCTTTTTTCCACGATGGAAGAAATCGGAAAAGCCGCGGGGCTTAAATCCGCCGTGGTTACCGTAAACGACGAAGGCTTTGCAAAAACCATGCTTGGGCTTCTTGACAACAATTGGGGAGGTTAATCTATGATAATTAACAAATACAGAGTGCATGAGGTCGCTAAGGACTTTGATATCAAAAGCAATAAGGTCGTTGATTTGCTCGCTGAGTATTTCGACGGTCAGAAAAAACATATGACCGCGCTTGAAGAAGATGAGCTTGACCTCATTTTTGAAACTTTCACCAAAGAAAAAGAGGTAGCGGATCTTAACGATTATTTCAATTTTGCTCCCGCCGGCAAAGAAAAGGCAAAGCAGGAGAAAGCTCCCGCAGAGCAGGCGCAGGAAGCTCCCGCGGAGGAGAAAAAAGAGGAAAAGCCCCAAAAAGAAGCCGCTCCTCAGGCAGAAAAGAAGCCCGCGCAGAAGCCTGCCGCTCCCGCCAAAAAAGACGGAAAAGCAGAAAAGGCGGAGAAAAAGCCCGCTCCTCAGCAGGCTCAGAAGCCCGGCAAGCTGCCGCCCATGCCTTCAAAGAAGCCGCAGCCTAAGGACGAAAAGCCCAAGGAAAACAAGCCCATGCAGTCAAGAACAAAGGGTGAAATGCGCACCATTGACACAAGAGCGGGCAATGTTGACCTTGAAAAATACAATGAGAGATATGAGAATATCGCTCCGACTGATAAAACAAAGCAGCACGCCGATTCCGTCAAGAAGCAGAAGATAAAGCAGAAGAGCCAGCAATACAGAAAGCAGGGCGGAATGCGCTCCTCAAGGCGTGAAACCGAGGCGGAGAGGCTCAAGAGAATAGCCGCCGAGAGAGCAAAGAAGCCCCAGATGCACCTCAAGCTGCCCGAGGAAATCACGGTCGGCGAGCTTGCGGCAATGCTCAAAATGACTGCCTCCGAGGTTATCAAAAAGCTGTTTGCGCTCGGTCAGATGGCAACGGTCAACGAAACTCTTGACTATGAAACCGCCGCCATCGTTGCAGAGGAGCTCGGCGCAAAGGTCGAAAAAGAGGTTGTCGTTACCATTGAGGACAGAATAATCGATGAC
The DNA here is from genome assembly GCA_016297555.1 of Clostridiaceae bacterium. Lineage (GTDB taxonomy): Bacteria > Bacillota > Clostridia > Oscillospirales > Acutalibacteraceae > CAG-177. The sequence continues at coordinate 6,620 of JAEDGK010000069.1, read as the reverse complement.
AGCGTTGACGAAGAAAAAGACCTTATGCCCAGAGACCCCGTTGTTGTTGTTATGGGTCATGTTGACCACGGCAAAACCTCTTTGCTTGACGCAATCAGAAACACCTCCGTCACCTCAACCGAGGCGGGCGGCATAACACAGCACATCGGCGCTTACAGAGTTGACCTTAACGGCTCAAAGATAACCTTCCTTGACACTCCCGGTCACGCCGCTTTCACATCAATGCGTCTGAGAGGCGCAATGGCAACGGATATTGCAATCCTTGTTGTTGCGGCGGACGACGGCATTATGCCCCAGACCATCGAGGCTATCAACCACGCCAAGGCGGCGGGAGTTCAGATAATAGTTGCAATCAATAAAATGGATAAGCCCGCCGCAAATCCCGACAGAGTTTTGCAGCAGCTTACCGAATATGAGCTTGTTCCCGAGGAGTGGGGCGGCGAAACAATCTGCGTTCCCGTTTCCGCGCTCACAAAGCAGGGCATTGACAAGCTGCTCGAAGCAGTTCTGCTTGTTGCAGAAATGCAGGAGCTTAAAGCAAATCCCAACCGCTCGGCAAAGGGCGTTGTTATTGAAGCAAGGCTTGATAAGGGCAGAGGCCCCGTTTCAACCCTTCTCGTTCAGAACGGAACTCTCAAAACGGGCGATATCATAGTTGCGGGCACTGCCGTGGGCAGAGTCAGAGTTATGGTTGACGATAAGGGCAGAAAGGTCAATGAAGCAGGCCCGTCCGTTCCCGTTGAGATAATGGGTCTTGCCGAGGTTCCCCAGGCAGGCGACGGCTTTGACGCCGTTAACGATGAGCGCCTTGCAAGAGAGCTTGTTGAGCAGAGAAAGAACAAAGCCAAGGAGGAGCATTTCAAGGAGTATCAGAAGGTTACTCTTGATAACCTCTTTGCTTCCATTCAGGAGGGTCAGCTCAAAGACCTCAATATCATCATCAAAGCCGATGTTCAGGGCTCGGCAGAGGCTGTTAAGCAGAGCCTTGTCAAGCTTTCAAATGATGAGGTCAGAGTTAAGATAATCCACAGCGGCGTCGGCGCAATAACCGAGAGCGATGTTATGCTCGCAAACGCTTCAAACGCAATCATAGTCGGCTTTAATGTACGCCCCGACAATGTTGCGGCGGAGAGCGCGGAGCGCGACGGCGTTGATGTCAGAATGTACAGAGTTATATATGACTGCATTGAAGAAGTTCAGGCGGCTATCAAGGGTATGCTTGCGCCGAAATTCAGAGATGTTGATGTCGGCAAGGCGGAGGTTCGTCAGGTTGTTAAGATTTCCTCCGTCGGCAATGTTGCGGGCTGCCATGTTGTTTCGGGCAAGATTATCAGAAACGCAAAAATCCGCGTTGTCAGAGACGGCATAGTTGTTGCCGAGGACGAAATGGCTTCGCTTCGCCGCTTTAAGGACGATGTTAAAGAGGTTGCCTCGGGCTTTGACTGCGGCATCGGTCTGAGCAGATTTAACGATATCAAAGAGGGCGATATGCTCGAAGCTTATGTTACCGAGGAATACAGAGATTAACGGGTGATTTTATGGCTGGTTACAGAGTGGACAGAGTGTCCGAGGATATCAAAAGAGAAATAGCCGCAATTATGCGCGAGCTTAAAGACCCGAGAATTCAGGGAATGTTGACCGTGGTTAATGTTGATGTCAGCTCCGACGCTTCTTTCGCAAAGGTTTATGTGAGCGCAATGGAGGGCATTGAAACCGCAAAGCTTGCGGTCAAGGGCTTAACGAGCGCCACGGGCTATATCCGCAGAGAGGTCGGCAAACGCCTGCATCTGCGCAAAACGCCCGAGCTTAAATTCATTGCCGATGATTCGATAGAAAGAGGCATGGAGATTGCCAAAAAGCTCGGAGATATTCTTCCGGATGAAAAAGATGAACTTTAAAAGGGGCGTCAATCAGTGAGAATTGATCTGCACGAAACTGCAAAAATCCTCGAAAATGCCGATAAGATTTTGCTGCTGTGTCACAGCCATCCCGACGGTGACACACTCGGCAGCGCATATGCTCTTGCGCGCGCTCTGCTCGGCATGGGCAAGCGGGTCAGAGTTGAATGTTCCGACCCTATTCCCAAGGATTTTTCGTTTATGCTTGAGGGGATTGAAACCGATGACTTTGAGCCGGAGCTTATCGCGGCGATAGATGTTGCCGATATAAAGCTGCTCGGCAAAGAGTCCGAGGGAAAATATACGGGCAAAATCGGGCTTTGCATTGACCATCACGGCTCGAATATGCTTTATGCGGATAAAGTGTGCCTTGAAGCCGATTCCGCTTCAACCGCAGAGATAATTTATCTTCTTCTCAAAATAATGCAGGTTGACCCCGACCCCGTTATTGCGTCCTGCCTTTTCACGGGCGTTTCGACCGACACGGGCTGTTTCCGCTTCTCAAACACAACTGTCAGAACCTTTGAAATTGCCGCGGAGCTTGCAAAGCTCGGCGCGGATACTTACAATATAATTCAGGTGTTTTTTGAAACAAAAACCAAAACCTACGCCGCTCTTGAAAGGCTTGCGCTTGACAGTATGCGCTTCTATTTTTCCGACAGATGCGCCCTTATCTGCGTTACACAGGATATGTATAAGCGCAGCGGCTCAAACGAGAGCGAAACCGACCGCCTTGCAAATCTGCCCAGGCAGATTGAGGGCGTGCTCGTGGGCGTAACCATGCGCGAGCTTAAAGACGGCAGCTTCAAGGCTTCCGTGCGCACTCACGGCGACATTGACGCTTCCGCAATTTGCAAAAGGCTCGGAGGCGGCGGTCATATGGGCGCGGCGGGCTGCACGCTTTACGGCTCAAAGCAGCAGGCGATCAATTCTCTTCTGAAAGAGGTTCAGGCGGAAATTGACGCCGTTACAATCGTTTGATAAAAACAGGGCAGTCCTGCGCGGGCTGCCTTGATTTTTAGCGAAAGGAAGTTCAGATGACAGGTATAATTCTTATTGATAAGCCGAAGGACATCACCTCTTTCGGAGCCGTGGCAAGGGTCAGGCGCATATGCGGCGAAAAAAAGTGCGGTCACACGGGCACGCTCGACCCTATGGCAACGGGGCTTTTAACCGTAATGCTCGGCGGCGCAACCCGTTTCAGCGAGCTTTTGCCGAGCCACGATAAGGCTTACAGGGCGGAGTTTCGTCTCGGCACGGTGACCGATACTCTTGATATCACGGGCAAGGTGCTTGAAACGCGCCCCGTTTCTGCAAATGCCGCTCAGGTTGCCGCCGCTCTTGCGGAATTTGTGGGCGAAATTGAGCAGCTTCCGCCGATGTATTCTGCAGTTTCGGTCAACGGCAAGCGGCTTTATGACCTTGCAAGGCAGGGCGTTGAGGTTGAGCGTGAGCCGAGACGGGTAACCGTTTATTCCGCAGAAATCCTCGAAGCAAACGAGAGCGCGGGCGAATATGCGGTTTCGGTTGAATGTTCATCGGGCACATATATACGCACCCTGATTTCCGATTTGGGAGAAAAGCTCGGGTGCGGCGCGGTTTTAACGGAGCTCAGAAGAACGGCGGCAAACGGCTTTAAAATTGATTCCGCCGTAACTCTTGAAGCTCTTTCGCAGGCGGCGGAAAGCGGAGAGCTTGACCGCCTGATAATTCCCGTTGACCGCGCACTTGAGGAATACCCGATTATAACGGTTTCGGCAGCGCAGGCAAGGCGCTTTGGCAACGGCGGCGAGCTTTCGCTCGAAAGGCTGAAATATCCGCGCACTCTCGGGCTTTTCAGAATATATGACCCCGACGGAGCGTTTATGGGTCTCGGAGAAATAGGAGACGGCGACAGCCTTAAAGTTAAGCGCGTTTTTGTAGGGTAACGGGCGCAGAGAAAAAGCATACAGATATATAAAAAACTCCTCCTGCCTTTTTCGGCGGGAGGAGTTTGCATTTTGTGAAATTTATCGGATTGTGTTATTTGTCGTTTGTTTTTTGCTCCGATTCGCGAGATAGGGCGGCACGCCTGCGCCTGCGTTTTTTTGAGAGTGAGCGCATTGTGAACCACAGTACAACAAGCGCCTGGAATATAGCGGCGGTTACAATGATCGGCACGATTTTGGAGGAATCGAAAGCAAGCCCGAGAAACAGCACGATTGACCACACGAGAGCGGTAATGCAGATAAATCGTTGAGGAAGATCCCACCAGATTTCAGCGAAAACAACCAAGGGAATACAGGCAACTGGAATGGCGAGAATGAAAACGAGCCAAATTTTAGGGAAATCAAATTCAAAAATTTTCAGAAATGCAAAAATGAGAGAAAAAACAAGAAAAACAAGCCCGACGCTCAGAAGCGGAATAATAACTCGGTTGGTGAAGTGGGGTTTCCGTCTCCGCCTCCTGTTTTTCTCGGGGATTTCGGCGGCTTCTTCGGGTTTTTCGTTTTCTTCATTAATGATGTCATTTAAAGTAACGCCGAAAAGCTCTGCAATTCTGTGAATAACAATTATATCGGGTACGCCGTCGCCTCGTTCCCATTTTGAAACGGATTTATCCGAATAGTTAAGCGCTTGGGCGAGGTCGGCTTGAGTCATACCCCTGCTTTTTCGCAATGAAGCAATGCTTTTGGCAATGTTTTCTTTTAACTGTTCTTCTGTCATAAAACAAGGTCTCCGATTTTTTTACTTAAAGCTGTTTAATCTATTATATCACGAAAGGCAATAAAAATCAAGCTGAAAACCGTTGATATACTTGAAATTCTACCGTGAGTAGAGCGCCTATATACTGAGGGTAGACCTGTTATTACTGTTTATAGGGTGACTTTTTTTAATCAAAGCCTTAGAATTTAAATGCAAAATGCAAACTTAAATTCACACGGAAAGGTGTAGTTACGATGAGTCCCAAAATAAATCTTTATGAGGTCAGCCCCGTAATCAGCATTGCGGATATGATGGAGCAGGCTCTCAGAGAAGTACCCGACAAAATCGCCTACAAATATAAAACAGGCGAAGAAATAAAATCGCTGACATTCAAAGAATTTGAAGAAACCGTTTTTTCTCTCGGAGCATACCTCGCTGCAAGCGGATTGGAAAATTCCCGTGCAGCCTGCATCGGCAATAACAGCATAAATTGGATTATTGCGTTTTTCACTTCTCTTCGCAGCGGCGGCTCTTTTGTGCCGCTTGACAGGCAGCTCCCCGAAAAGGATATCATTCATTTGCTTAACGACAGCGAGAGCGAAATAGTATTCTACGAAGAAAAATACGAGGAAATTTTCAGAAATCACAGAGATGAGCTGAAATTTGCAAAGCTCTTTATCGGTCTTGACCGCAAGGAAAATGACGGCGAGTTTGTTTCGCTGAATGTTGCTCTGAACGAGGGCAGAAATCTTGATAAAAGCAAATATCTTGCCTGCAAAAACGAGCCTGACGATATGAAATTGCTCGTCTATACATCGGGAACCACGGGCAATTCCAAAGGCGTTATGCTTTCGCAGAAAAATATTATTTCCTGCGTATATTACGGACTGCAAATTTCAACGATTTATTCAACGGGTCTTTCCGTTCTGCCTTACAGCCACACATATGAGAGCGTTGCGGACCTTATGGTTTCATTCCATCATCATTCCTGCCTCTGCATCAATGACAGCCTGAAAAACATCGCAAACAATCTCAAGCTTTATAAGCCCGATTATGTATATATTGTTCCCGCAATCGCAGAGATTCTTTACACAAGAATTACCCGCGAAATTGACAAAAAGGGCATGACAAAGAAATTCAATATGCTCGTAAAAGTAAGCAATGCAATGAGAAAAGTCGGAATTGACCTTCGCAAAAAGCTTTTTGCCTCAATTCACGAGAATTTCGGCGGCAACCTTAGAAAAATCGTCTGCGGAGGCGCGCCGATTCGCCCCGAGGTCGGTGACTTCTTCGAGAATATAGGAATATCCCTTGTCAACGGCTACGGCATCACGGAGTGCTCACCCCTTGTTTGCTGCAATCACGATGATTTCAACGATGTCCGCACAGTCGGCATCAGAATTCCCTGCCTTGAATGGAGAATTGACAGCCCCAATGAGGAGGGAATAGGCGAAATCTGCGTTAAAAGCCCCACCGTTATGCTCGGATACTATAAACAGCCTGACCTTACCGCACAGGTTATCAAAGACGGCTGGTTTTACACGGGCGATTACGGCAAAATCAACGAAAACGATATGCTTGTGATTTGCGGCAGAAAGAAGAACATTATTGTCCTTAACAACGGAAAGAATATTTATCCCGAGGAAATCGAGGGCTACATTCAGGGCATCGACAGCGTTGCCGAGGTAGTCGTCAGCGGAATCAAGGATAAGGTCGGCAACGAGAGCGGACTTAAAGCGGAGCTTTTTCTCAACGAACCCAAAGAGGAGAAAGAGATGATGGTTGAAATCCGCGAAGCGTGCAAGGAGCTGCCCACATACAAGCAGATTTCCGCTGTTGTTATCCGTGACATTCCTTTCCTCAAAACAACTTCAAATAAGATTAAGAGAAGCTATTAATTTAATCGGATAATACAAAAAAGCGGTTTGCTGTTACGCAAGCCGCTTTAATTGTTATAAAGTATTTTGTTATGCGTCCTGAAGACCAAAGGCTTCAACAAGCCTGAAATATTCTTCTTCCGAAATCGGCGTAACAGAG
>JAEDGK010000068.1 GCA_016297555.1 Clostridiaceae bacterium | reverse complement strand
AATTTAAGGCAAGTCTATCACAAAAAATCGGTTTTGTCAAATCAAAGAATCATAAGGAACGGTGTTTCCGCTGAATTTATCGGGGTCAATCTCTTTTCCGCAGATGAACGCTTTATTGACCTGCTTTATGCCCTTTACAAATTCTTTTTTGCCGGGGCAGAAAGGATAAAAGCCGAGAACGCCGAAGATATACCATATCGCGGTTGTGCCGTTGTCCTCATCGCCGGGGAATCCGTCATTCTCATAAGAAAAGGCTTCATTGCAAATGCGTTTTACCCAATAGGCGGTTTTTTCGGTTTCGCCGAGCGCGGAATAAATATAAGGAATATGGAAGCTCGGCTGATTTGAAACGGCACATTGACCGAAATCCGCAGCCGCCATCTCGGTCATCTCGTGAATTTCGCTGTCGTAGCCCTTGATTTCATAATAGGGCGGAGTTGAGAAAAGCTCGTCAATTTTTTCAATAAGCTTTTCTTTGCCGCCGTAAAGCTCCGCAAGTCCCTCAATATCGTGGGGAACGGCAAAGGAATTCTGCCATGCGCTGCCCTCGGTGTAATCTCTGCCCCAGCCAAAGGGTGAAAAGTCGGGGCGGAAGCCGCCTTTTTTATTCTTTGCACGCATAAAGCCCGTTTCGGGGTCAAAAAGATTTTTGTAATTCAAAGCCCTTTTTCGATATTGCGCCTCGATATCGGTTTTGCCGAGAATTTTTGCAATCTCCGCAATGCACCAATCGCCGTATGCGGCGTCAAGCGTCAGATTAACGCTCTCTTTTTCTTCTTCGTAGGGAACATAGCCGAGCTTGCAGTAGCTTTCCGCTCCGTTTCTGCCGAAATTCCGTTTGCCGGAATTCTTTACGGAATGATGAATCATTCCCTCAAGAGCGGTTTCAAGCAAATCCTTTTCTATAAAGCCTTTAACCGCCCCGTCGCAGATTACCGCGTCAATCAGCGTGCTCGGCATACAGCCGCATTCGCCGATTGAGAGCCAGCGCGGAAGCCAGCCCGATTCGGTGTATTCATTAATGAAAGCTTCAAGCATTTCACGAAGCTCGTCCTTTGCAACGAGTGAGAAAAACGGATAGACCGTTCTGTATGTATCCCAAAAACCGTTGTCGGTGTATCTGACGCCGCCGTGAACGCCGCCGTCATGCGGGCAGTAGTGAACGGGCTTGCCCGAAGCGTCGTATTCATAGCATTTATGAGGATAAAGAAATGCTCTGTACATACAGGAATAAAAGGTTTTCATCAGCTTTTCATCATCGGTTTCTATTTCGACTTTTGAAAGGTAGCTTTCCCAAAGCGTTTCCGCTTTGAGGGCGATATCGTCAAAGCTTTTTCCGGAAAGCTCCGAATCGAGATTTGCAAGAGCCTGTTCAAAGCTGATATATGAGATTGCAAGCCTGAATTCGGTTGATTTATTTTTGAGCTTTATATGTATTCCTCTGTCGTTTCCCTGTATTTTTTCGGATTTTTTGAAGCTTTTTCCGCGGTTGACGAGAGTGCCGCCGAGGTCAACGCTGTTTTCGGGGAAACGAATAACGAGGTATGCTTTGAACTTTGCCGCTTCGCTGCCCATGTTGTGCATATTTGTTGAGGCAAAAAGCGTGTTTCCGTCAAGGCGGAACGAATACCGTCCCCAAACGGGCAGAACGGAAAGGTAGTTGTCTCCGTCTTCATCAAAGGTGATTTTAACGCACGCTCCGCGCTCCGTGGGCGCAAGCTCAAAATCGGCTTTTGAACGCAAAAATCTTGTTTTGAGATAATACGGGGTCAGAACCGCGTCCTCGGGGCGGTAGCCCGACCAGCGGTTGTTTCCCGAAGCGCCGAGCTGCTTGTTTTGCGGCATAAACACGAATGCGCCGTAATCCGCTATCCAGGGGGATGGCTGGTGCGTAAGCCTTATGCCCTCAAGGCTGCGGCTGTCGGGGTGATAATACCATCTTTTGTCCGATTCGGTCTGAGGGGCGAAGGAAGCCATGCCGAAAGGAAGCTGAACGAGGGGCAGAGTGTTTCCGTTTGAAAAGCGGTGTGTGGATTTGCTGCCCTGCTTTGTGTTGACCAAGCTGCAATACTTCATAATTAATTCTCCAAAATATTTATTATATTTTCAACGCTGTAAAACTTGCTTGTATGTATCGTTTTTTCGAGCGACTTCATATTTTGCTCCGAGTGCTCGATTTCCTTTGAATACTTTTGCATAACGCGTATTCTTGCGTATTTATCGAGCCTGCTTTCTGCGGGCAGGCTTGCCTGAATTTGGCGGATTATAATGAAAGAAACCGCCGCAAATTTTGCTTTGTCAAGCACATTGCCGCCGAAAAGAGCCGTCATAAAATATCTGAAAATGAAATAGACCGTCAAACGCTCGTATTCCCATTCAAATTCTTGTGATTTTTCTAAAAAAGAAGCAACGGCGTCCGCCGGCAACTCGGCGGCTTTGCCGAGAGCGGAAGTCCATTCGGGGTCGAGAGCTTCAAGCTTCATAAAATCCGAAAAATATTTTTCCTGCGCCCTTTTTGCCCGAGAAACCGAGTGAGGCGAAGTTTGCACGGCAAAAAAATCAGTGCTTGCGATTTGCCGCGCGGCGGCGCAATCTGAATGGCGCAGAGCCGTTGAAACCGCCCCGGAGAGCCGCAGAAAGGCGCACAGCCTTTTTTCAAAAGGAAACTGCCTGTTGCGAATGATAGCAATCGCGCTTTTTCGCACTTCAAGCAGAGTAAAATACATTTCCGGGTCAATATCGGTCGGCACGGGAGCGGCGGGTATTTCCTCCGTTTCAAAAGCAGGCGGCTCGGAGCTTTCGGTCATCAGCCTTGCCGCCTCGGGGCACGAAAAAGACAGCCCGCTTTCGCATCTTGACCCGAAATAGGTTGTAAAGCGGGGATAAACGCGGCAGGTGCGGCAGAGAGAATTGCCGCCGAGTTTTATGTACATTTCGCAAAGCCCGCTTTCAAGCAGAAAAGGGCAGCGGTTGCCAACGGGGGTGAAAACCGTGTCGCCGTCCTCATCGACCGAAAGGCATGAGCGGATTTTATCGGCAAAATCGCCCGTCAGCTTTTCGTATCGGGCAAGGCTCTCTGAGTCGGCAACGATTTCCCAGCCGGCACAGCAGGTGTCGGGGCATTTGTCGGCAATACATTTGAAGTTTTTATAATAAGACGGGAAAGTATTTTTCATAGTCAAAATAAAATCAGGCGATCTTTGCGGATCGCCCGAAAATAAAATTTACATATCGTCTTCCGGAGCTTCCTGCGAGGGAATAACGGGATTGCCGTTTTCATCGGTCATTTCCTCCGTGACGGGAACGAAAACCTGCAGATAAACCGTTGTGCCTCTGTCATAAGCCTTCTCTGCAATGGGAGCCATTGAAATAACCTCGTTTTCGGCATAAGCTCCCTCTGAAACAATTCGCTTTTCGCACACAAAGCCAAGCCCCGTGAGCCGAGCGGCGGCTTCATCATAATTAGCGCCCGTTACATTGGGTAAAACTATTTTCTCCTTGCCGTTGCTGACATAGAGAATTATCGTTGTTCCTTTGGGAACCTTTTCATCGGGCTTGACGCTCTGGTCGATAATGTATCCCTCGGCAACGGTGTCGTCATAAACATATTTGGGCTCGAATTTGAAGTTCTGCATAAATACGGGATTTGAACCGATATCAACATAGCTTCTTTCGATGAATTTCGGAACGGTTATCAGCTCCGCCTCGGTTTGGCTGACGGCGTTTGCCGTGCCGTCTGCTCCGCCGTTTCCGAAAGAAATTCTGTCACGCAGAACGGTGAACGAGAGCACAATAAACACAACAAGACCTATCGCAAGGCTCACAACTGCGGTTGTTATGATAACATTGGCGTTGCTTTTGGGCTTCTTTTTGCCCGGAGCGGGTTGCTGAGCCGAGGGCTTGCGGTTTTCGCCGCCTGAGGCGGGCGCAGGGTGGGCGGGGCGCTGATACTGACCGCTGACCGCTGTTGCAACGGGGGAGGCGGAAAGCTCCGCGCGGAGCTGCTCAACCGTTCTCGTTCTGTCCTCGGGCAGAATTTGAAGCGCATTTATCAAGCCGTTTATAACATAGGCGGGCAGAGCCTCGGCAAATTTGCCGGGAACCATCAGCCTGTCATTAGTCATTCTTTCTTTTGCGGAAATCGGGTCGCTGCCGATAAGCGTGCGGTAAAGCACCGCACCGAAAGCGTAAATATCTGTCCAAGTGCCCTGGCTTCCGTCAAAGCCGTATTGCTCTATGGCGGCGTAGCCGTCAAAAAGCTGGCTGTTAAGGTCGCTCCTTGCGCTCCTTGCCGCGCCGATGCAAAAGCCTGTTATCTTAACCTTTCCGTCGGAGCCGATTATGAGAGTTGAGGGCGAAATTCCTCTGTGGATTATGCCCGAGGAGTGAAGAGTGCCGAGCGTTGAGAGAATGGGCATAAGAAGCTGACGGGCTTTCTCCCACGGAATATAGCCCGTTTTGCTTTTAAGCAAAAATTCACGCAGGGTTATTCCTTCAAAATGCTCATATATCGCATATGAGGTTCCGTAGTCCTGAACAACATCGGTAACGCTTATCAGAGCCGAAAGTCCCTTGAGCCTTGCAAGCTTTGTCCACAGCTCTTCAAAGCTCTGGCGAAGCTCTGAAAAAACGCTCTCGCTGCCGCGCATTATCTGGAGTGTAAGGTTAGACGAGGTTCTCGTCGTAAAAGAATCGGGGATAAACTCCCTGATTTTAACTGCTCTTTTGCCCGAGAGATCCCAGCCGATATATGTTGCGCCCTCGCCGTTATATTCGAGCATCTTGCCCACGAGATAGCGGTTTGATATAACCGTTCTGACGGGCAGATAGGGCGGAATTTGAGCGGAGTCTGCGTGATAGCCGCAGTAGGGGCACTGCTTCATTTCGCCGATTTCACGCATACAGCTCATACATAAATTATCCGAACTAATCATTCTATGACCATTCCTTTCTCAAAAGGCACAAAAGAAAAAATGAATCAATTTAAAGTAAATTTTACCGCTGATTTAATAATAAACCACGATAATAATAGCAAATCCGCGCCTTTTTGTCAATGAAAGTGACATTATTGTAACCTTTATCGTCAAAATGTTAAATATTTATGAAGATAATTTGGCAGTAAATATTATGATATATACTTGAAAATAAGGGGGATAATTGATATAATGATTTTAAATAACCGGCGGAGGGCTTGATTTTATGAAAAGAGAAAAAGATAATGTCCCCCTTTATCTGTTTCATGAAGGGACAAATGCCAAGGCATACGAATATCTCGGCGCACATCCCGCTGAGGGCGGAGGAGCTTGCTTCCGCGTTTGGGCTCCCAATGCGCGGCAGGTAAGCGTTGTCGGCGATTTTAACGGCTGGCAGCCGGAAAGCTCTCCCATGGAAAAGGTCAGCGGCGGCGTTTGGGAATGTACGGTTGAAAATGTCAATAAATTCGACGCCTACAAATTTTTTATAAAAACGGGCGACGGACGCTCGCTCTATAAAAGCGACCCTTATGCTTTTCATGCTCAGACAAGACCCGAAACGGCTTCAAAATATTACGGTGAGCTTGATTTTGAGTGGAGCGACAAGCTTTGGCTTAAAAGGCGCAAAAAGAAAGATATCTATTCCTCGCCCGTCAATATCTATGAGGTTCATGCAGGCTCATGGCAGCTTTATGACGACGGCAATCCTCTGCCTTACAGGGAGCTTGCCGACCGCCTTGTGCCCTATGTCAAAGAAATGGGCTATACTCATATTGAGCTGCTGCCCGTTATGGAGCATCCGTTTGACGGCTCGTGGGGCTATCAGGTAACGGGTTATTTTGCTCCGACATCGCGCTACGGCACACCCGATGATTTTGCATATTTTGTTGACAAGGCTCATTCAATGGATATCGGCATTATTCTGGATTGGGTTCCCGCCCATTTCCCCAAAGACGCTTTCGGGCTTTATGAATTTGACGGAACTCCCTGCTACGAATATGCAGACCCCAAAAAGGGCGAGCATTATCAATGGGGCACACGCGTGTTTGACTACGGCAGAACAGAGGTTCAGAGCTTTTTGATGTCAAGCGCGATGTTTTGGATTGAAAAATATCACATTGACGGGCTGAGAGTTGACGCCGTTGCTTCAATGCTCTATCTTGACTACGGCAGAGACGACGGCAACTGGATTCCCAATGTTCACGGCGGCAGAGAAAATCTTGAAGCGGTTGCTTTTCTCAGAAAGCTCAACGAGGCGATTTTCAGAGAGCACGGCGATGTTATGATGATTGCGGAGGAAAGCACGGCTTGGCCGATGGTTTCAAAGCCGACCTATCTCGGCGGGCTCGGCTTCAATTTCAAGTGGAATATGGGCTGGATGAATGACTGCCTGCGTTATTTTTCGCTTGACGGGCTTTTCAGAAAATTCAATCACGATTGCCTGACATTCTCATTCTTCTATGCTTTTTCGGAAAACTTCGTGCTTCCGATTTCGCATGACGAGGTTGTTCACGGAAAATGCTCGCTGATAAACAAAATGCCCGGCACTTATGAAGAAAAGTTTGCGGGAGTTCGCTCGTTCTTGGGCTATATGATGTCTCACCCCGGCAAAAAGCTGCTGTTTATGGGCAGCGAATTCGGGCAGTTCATCGAGTGGAACTATGAGCAGCAGCTTGACTGGATGCTCCTCGGCTATGACGCTCACAGGCAGCTCAAAAGCTATGTTGCCGAGCTTAACAAATTCTATCTCAAAAACGCTCCTCTTTGGGAGGTTGATTACAGCTGGGACGGCTTTAATTGGATAGTCAGCGATGACAGCGCCAATTCCGTTGTGGCATATATCAGGCGCGATAAGAGCGGAAACGAGCTTATCTCCGTGTGTAACTTCACCAAGGTAACGCGCGAAAAATATAAAATCGGAGTGCCTGCTCCGGGAACCTACCGCGTTGTTTTCAGCTCCGCTTCACCCGAATTCGGCGGCAAGGGAGAGAGCACCGCAGGCTCGGTCAGGGCAAAGAAAAAGCCGATGCACGGATATGATTACAGCATAGAGCTTAATCTTGAAGGCTTGAGCTGTATGTATATTAAAAACACATCGCGAAAAAAGAAAGAAACAGTTTCAAATATAAAGGAGGACTAATTTATGGCAGTTAAACCCGAATGCATAGCAATGCTTCTTGCGGGCGGTCAGGGCAGCAGACTCGGAATTCTGACCAAAAAAATCGCAAAGCCTGCCGTTCCCTACGGCGGCAAATACCGTATCATCGATTTTCCTCTTTCAAACTGCGTTAATTCCGGCATTTACACGGTAGGTGTTCTGACGCAGTATCAGCCGCTTGAGCTTAACGATTATATCGGCAACGGTCAGCCCTGGGATCTTGACCGCGCCAACGGCGGCGTACATATTCTTTCACCGTATCAGCAGATAAAGGGAACCGAGTGGTATAAAGGCACGGCAAACGCGATATATCAGAATATTAATTTCATTGAGAGATATGACCCTGAATATGTTCTTATTCTTTCGGGCGACCATATCTACAAGATGGATTATTCCAAAATGCTCGATTATCACAAGGAAAAGAATGCCGACTGCACCATTGCGATGCTTGAAGTTCCCTGGGAGGAGGCAAGCCGTTTCGGTCTGATGCTCGTTAATGACGACGGCTCCATCAGCGAGTTTGAAGAGAAGCCGAAAAATCCGAGAAGCAATAAGGCTTCGATGGGCGTTTATATCTTCACTTGGGAAAAGCTCAGAAAATATCTTATTGAGGACGAGGCTAAGGAAGGCTCGAGCAACGATTTCGGTCACGACCTTATCCCCGCCATGCATAATAACGGCGAGAGAATGTTTGCTTATCAGTTTGACGGCTATTGGAAGGATGTCGGCACGATAAGCAGCCTTTGGGACGCCAACCTTGACCTGCTCAATCCCAAGGTTGACCTTGACCTGACGGATGACAGCTGGCGCATTTATTCAAGATCCCCCGCGGCTCCCCCTCATTATATCGGCAGTGACGCAAAGGTTGAAAATTCAATGATTACCGAGGGCTGTGAGATTGACGGCGACATTGATTTCTCCGTTTTGTTTGCGAATGTAACCGTTGAGGAGGGCGCAGAGGTCAGATATTCAATCGTAATGCCCGGCACGGTTATTAAAAAAGGCGCGGTTGTTCAGTATTCGATAGTTGCAGAAAATGCGGTTATCGACGAGGGAGCCGTTGTCGGCGAAAGACCCGAAAATATGGAAAATGTTGACGATTGGGGCGTTGCCGTTGTCGGCAGCGGAGTCCACATCGGCAAGGGAGCAAAGGTTGCCCCCAAGGCGATGGTTGACAGCGATATCGGAGGTGCGGAATAATGGCAGCAAAAAATGTTCTCGGAATAATCTTTTCAAACGCCTATGATGAGGCTCTGCCCGAGCTTACTGCGCTCAGAACCATGGGCTCAATTCCGTTTGCGGCGCGCTACCGCCTGATAGATTTTCCGCTTTCCAATATGGTCAATGCGGGAATTCCGCAGGTCGGCGTTATAACCAAGAGCAATTACCGCTCGCTTATGGATCACATAGGAACGGGCAAGCCGTGGGATCTTTCAAGAAAAAGAGAGGGTATGACGCTCCTGCCTCCTTTCAGTTCACCCGAAACAGGTATGATTAAGGGCAAGGCGGACGCGCTCTACGGCTGCATCAGCTACATAAGCAATTCTAACAAAGAATATGTTTTGCTTACCGACTGCAATGTTGTCTGCAATATGGATTATGAAAAGCTCATCAAAGCCCATGCGGCAAATGACGCGGATGTCACCATTGCATATGCCAAGGGCTTCCCGCCCGCAATCGGCAACAGCACGGAGCTTGCAATAGATGAAAGCGGCAGAGTTGTCGGCACAAGCGTTATCGACTGTTTCAGCAGCAGCGTTAATTATTCGCTTAAAATTATGGTTATCAGAAGAACTCTGCTTGAGCGTCTGCTTCACGAGGCGCACAGCGCAAAGATTGACGATTTTGAAACCATAATTGCTTCAAACATAAAGCATCTCAGAGTTTTCGGCTATGAACAGCAGGGGTTTGTCAGAGTTCTCTCCTCGCTTCAGAGCTACTATGACATAAGCCTTGAATTGCTCAAGCTTGAAAACAGAAAAGAGCTTTTCACATCCGACAGACCGGTTTACACCAAGGTCAGGGATCAGGTTCCCGCCATTTACGGAATAAGCGCGCAGGTTTCCAATTCTCTTATAGCCGACGGCTGCCGGATTGACGGCGAGGTTGAGAATTCAATCCTTTTCAGAGGCGTAACCGTTGCAAAGGGTGCGAAAGTAAAGAACTCAATTATTATGCAGGGCTCGTTTGTGGGTGAAAATTCTTCCCTTGAGTGCGTTATAATTGATAAAGCCGCCGTGGTTAAGCCCAATAAGATGCTCTGCGGCGCGTCAAATTATCCCGTTTATATCGGAAAGGGAATTGTTATCTGAGAAAGTGTGATTTCTTATGGCTAAGAAAAATGTTTTGACAGGCGTTGTGGTCGCTCTGGCACTTGTGCTTGTCGTCATAGTTGTTTTGGTTAAGACGGGGGTTTTCAACTCCGTTCCTCAAAAAACAACGGCGGTTGAAACCGTAATTGAAAGCGCGGTTGTGGTTGCAAGCGAAACCAACGAGGCGGGCGATGTGGAATATTATACGATGGTTACAAAGTATGTCCGTCCCAAGATTTCTTCCCATCATATCTACCCCACCAAGAAGCAGACTACCGCGGCAACAACCGAGCCTGCTTTTATTGAGCAGACAAGCTTCGTTCAGATGACCGATGAAAACGGTATGCCCATGTTTGACGAAAACGGCGTTCCGTTCACCGAGGTTGTAACCTATACCGTTCCTGCGGACAGTGTTACCACAACGGTGCCTACAACGGCTTATGTTCCCAAAACCTCATCGGTTGTTGTTACCAATGTTTTCGGAAAACCGCAGAAGGACGAAAACGGCAACCCCGTTACTCAGCTTGTAACCGTTGAGCCGCCGCCGAGCACAAAGGCGGATATATGGAGTGAATACACCCAGAGCGGAACAGACGGAAAATTTGATATTAAGTCGGAAATAAGCCGTGAGGACGATCTTGCTCAGAGCATTGTTACCCAGCTTAATGAGGACAGAGCGGCGCAGGGGCTTGAGCCTCTCAAGCACGCAACCAAGCTTAAAGCGAGCGCAAGAACCAACAGCATGGCGAGCGCTCTGCCCGAGGTTTACGGAGAAGGCTCCGTAAGCGGAGCTTATGATATTGAAACCACCTACGGCGGCAATTCTCTTTATAAAACCGTTTTCGCAACGGTTAAAGACGAAGCAATGAACCCCGATGTCAAGGAAATAGGCGTCGGAGTTGTAAAATATAAAGATGTTTATTATACAACCGTAATTTTCGGCTGATCCAATAAGAAAGGAAATAAAGCTATGAAAGTTCTTTATGCTTCAAGCGAGGCGCTTCCGTTTGCCGCAAGCGGAGGGCTTGCGGATGTTGCGGGCTCTTTGCCCCAGGCTCTCAGACGGCGCAGGGTTGCCTGCCGAGTTGTTATGCCGCTTTACGGCACGGTCAGCGAGGAGCTGCGCAAAAATATGAAATTCATAACGAGCATAATGGTTCCCGTTTCATGGCGCAGGCAATACTGCGGCATATTTGAGGCCAAGGCAGGCGGAGTTATTTACTATCTGCTCGACAATGAATATTATTTCAAGAGAAACACTCTTTACGGTCATTATGACGACGGCGAGAGGTTTGCATTCTTTTCAAGGGCAATTCTTGAAATTCTGCCCTACATAGATTTCAAGCCCGATATAATTCACTGCAACGATTGGCAGACGGCGCTTGTGCCTGTTTATTATTCAACCATTTACGCTTCGCGTGAGGGTTACACGGGCATCAAAACCGTTTTCACAATCCATAACATTCAGTATCAAGGGCAGTACGGCGCAGAAATTCTCGGCGATGTTTTCGGTCTCGGCGAAGAATTCACAAGCCTGCTCAGATTCGGCGACTGCCTTAATCTGATGAAAGGCGGCATAGAGTGCGCCGATAAGGTTACAACCGTCAGCAAAACCTATGCGGGCGAGATACTCGACCCATGGTTCAGCCACGGGCTTGACCCGATTTTGAGAAACAGGAGCTA
>JAEDGK010000170.1 GCA_016297555.1 Clostridiaceae bacterium | reverse complement strand
CCTGCCTTGAAAATATCGGCGAGGAGCGCGCAATGCAGATTGAGCAGGAATAAAAAATGAGGCGTTTGCAAACGCCCCGTTTTTTACATATTAAAATTATGATTTGCTAAGCAGCTTTTCAATCTCGGATGCTTTCAGCACCTTGCCCATTGACACAACCTTTTCATTGACCACAAGGGCAGGCATACTCATAACGCCGTATTCCATAACCTTTTGCATATCGGTGATATATTCCACTTCCACCGACAGCCCCATTGCTTTAACTGCTTCTTTGGCATTTTCATATTGCTCATGGCAGGATTTGCACCCTGCACCCAATACTTTTATGCAGCAAATGCCTTCTTTTGCTTCGGGGCAGCAATCGTTTATTTTGCTTGCCTCGCTTCCACAGCAGCCGCAGGTGCATACGGGAGCTTGTTTTTCTTCTCTTTTCTTGCGAAACTTAAAAAGTGACATAATATTTACCTCCTGAAATTATATTATAATGCTTTGAACAGCGTTGAAAAAATAACCTACCGCAATAATTCCGCACACACATACGGCAACAAAAATGCCGAGCAGCTTCGGTTTTACCGCTTTTCTCAGCATAATCATCGACGGCAGAGAAAGGGTGGTGACTGCCATCATAAAGGAAAGCACAACGCCGAGCAATGCGCCTTTTGCGAGCAGTGCCTCGGCAATCGGAATTGTGCCGAAAATATCGGCATACATCGGAACACCTGCGACTGTCGCAAGAATAACTCCAAAAGGATTGTTGTCGCCGAGAACTTTTACGATGAAGTCTTCGGGAATCCAGTTATGGATAATTGCTCCGATGCCTACACCGATTAACACATAAGGCGAAACCTTTTTTGCCGTAGAAACGACCTGCCCCCACGCATATTTCAAGCGGTCTTTGAAATGAAGTTCCTCCTGCGGGGTGTCAATCGAATGTCCGTTTCTTATAAATTCCTCAACCTGATTTTCAAGGTGCAGCTTTTCAATCAGCGTGCCGCCGGCAACCGCAATCACAAGCCCGAGCACAACATAAACAGCCGCAACCTTCCATCCGAAAATGCTCATTAAAAGCACAAGGCTTCCGAGATCTACCATCGGAGAGGAAATCAGAAACGAAAAAGTAACTCCAAGAGGAAGACCTGCACTTGTAAATCCGATGAACAGCGGAATTGACGAGCAAGAGCAAAACGGCGTAACCGTGCCGAGCAGAGCCGCAATAACATTAGCCCAAATCCCGTGAAATCTGCCGAGTATCTTTTTTGTTCTCTCCGGCGGAAAAAAGCTTTGAATATAAGAGATAATTAAAATCAAAACGCCAAGGAGAACCATAATTTTAACGGTATCATAAATAAAAAAGCGAATACTGCCGCCTATTCTGCCTGCCGTATCCAATCCGCAGTAATTCAAAACCGTATTTATAAGTCGGTTCAGCCATTGCATACCAAGGATTTCTTTTTGAAAGAAATCCCAAGCTGTTTTTATTGCTTCCATAAAAAGCCCCTTTCATATAGTCAGATTGAAATGTATCAATATGACGATTTTACTGCAAGCCGTGCAGAAAAGCTGTTCACTTTTAACAACACGGCTCATCTTCATCTGTACAAGTTGTTTTTGTAAGCTCATTCAAGGCTTTAACGGCATATGCCGCGCCCTCGGGAGAAATTGAGTAATGAGTCCACTTTCCGTCTTTTCTGCCGACCACAATTCCCGAATCGCAAAGAATTTTCATATGGTGAGACAGCGTAGGCTGGGTTACATTGATTTCTTCAAGCAATTTGCAGGCGCACTTTTCGCCTGTTTTAAGAAGCTTGAGAATGCGGATACGGTTTTCATCACAGAATGCTTTGAAAATCATCGCAGTTCTTTTATCGTCCAAATTCAAGCGAATCACCTCACATAGAAGAATATCTATGTGTTATTATATGCGACAC
Source organism: Clostridiaceae bacterium (assembly GCA_016297555.1). Classification (GTDB taxonomy): domain Bacteria; phylum Bacillota; class Clostridia; order Oscillospirales; family Acutalibacteraceae; genus CAG-177. Next base: position 96 of record JAEDGK010000170.1, on the reverse strand, counting down.
ACAGACATTTGTCAATAGGTTTTCAGTTTTTTTACTTGTTCCCGATTTTTCCGTGCTTAGCCTCATATTCCTCAATCGAGTTTCTGATAAGAATAA
>JAEDGK010000169.1 GCA_016297555.1 Clostridiaceae bacterium | reverse complement strand
ATTTCGGATTGTTTTCGCGGGTCGTCGAGGACGCCGACCCCTACAAATGCCGCCATAATAATATAGCTCCGGTAGGGAACGCCGTCCTCGGCGTTCCGAGAAATCCTACATAAATTTGTGTTGATTTTGGGACGATGTGGGCATCGTCCCCTACAAATTGCACGCCGTAAAAATAAATATATTCGGTACGGGCGAAGCCCGTCCTCAATTCCGAATTACGCATTACGAATTCCGAATTTCCTGTACAAGGCTCAGCCCTTCAACCTATTCGTTTTTCTTTTCGGTAAGTCCATAAAAATCTCCAAAAAAGGCGCACAGCCGAATGTGTGCAGCATTCGGCTGTGCTTTGGGGAAAGAGAAAATAAAAATGAAAAAAGAAGCTGTCAAGATAATAATTATACAAACAACGACACTATCATCGTCAATTTGTATAATATTGCATTAATACTCCATTTTTGTTGTGCTTTTATTAACAAATTGTAAACAAAATATGAAGTTTTTTCTTTTTCCGTCCAAAACCACGCTTTTTCTGTGTGTTTTCAAAGAATTAACGATTTTTTATCCGTTTCAGCTCTCCAAAAACGCCTTGAAGCCCTTGAATGCCGCATAAACATCAAGCTTTGCAACAACCTCAAACGGCGCGTGCATTGAAAGCACGGGCACACCGACATCGATAACCTGAACGCCGAGATTGGCTATATACTTGGCGACCGTTCCTCCGCCGCCCTCGTCAACCTTGCCGAGCTCGCCCGTCTGCCACGCAACTTTTTCGACGTCAAACAGCCTTTGGATTTTTGCGGCATACTCGGCGTTTGCGTCATTTGTGCCGCTCTTTCCGCGCGCGCCCGTATATTTTGTAACAACGATTCCTCTGTTAAGAAAAGCGGCGTTCATCTTATCGTGAACCGAGGGATAGGTGGGGTCAAAGCCTGCGTTGACATCAGCCGAAAGGCACTCGGAGGCTCTGAGCACATCTCTGCCTTTAAGACCCTGAGTTGCCGCAATATCGGCAATAAAATGCTTGAGATAAGCGGAATTAAGACCCGTGTTGCCGTCCGAACCGATTTCTTCCTTATCGGTGACAACCGTTACCGCCGTAAATTCGGGAGCCTTTGCCGCAAAAGCCGCCATTACCGACGGATAAGCGCAAACCCTGTCGTCATGGCCGTAAGCGCCTATCATACTGCGGTCAAAGCCGATATCAACTGCGGGGAATGCGGGCACGGCTTCAAGCTCGGCGCTGAGGAAATCCGCCTCGGTAATGCCGTATTTCTCATTAATCAGCTTCATAATATTGAGCTTTACCATCTCGCTGCCCTTATCCTGCCCGAAGGGGCGGCTGCCGACAAGGATATTAAGATTTTCGCCCAAAATTGCGTCCTCAAGCGGCTTTGAAGCCTGTTTTTTATCGAGATGCGGAAGAAGGTCGGTCACAACAAATCTCGGCTCGCCCTCGCCGTCGCCGAGCCTTACGGTAACGCTGCTGCCGTCGCGGCGGAAAACAACGCCGTGGAGCGAAAGAGGAATTGCCGTCCACTGATATTTCTTTATTCCGCCGTAATAATGCGTTTTAAACAGCGCAAGCTCCGAATCCTCATAGAGAGGATTGGGCTTGAGGTCAAGCCTCGGGGAATCGATATGAGAGGCAACAATTTTTGCGCCGTTTTCAAGTCCCTGCCTGCCGAAGGTGCAGAGAATGAGAGCCTTTGAATGAATGTCGGAATAAACCTTGTCGCCGGCCTTGTATTTTGCCGACGGGTCAAAGGGAACATAGCCCTCTTTTTCGGCAAGCTCTTTGATGAAAGCCGCCGCCTCTCTCTCGGTTTTGCATTTATTCAGAAATTCCATATAATCGCCGCAGAATTCATCGGCGGTTTTTATTTCCTGCTCCGAGCAGGCGTATGAGGTATGCTCAGGCGAATAAAAAAGCTCGTCTTTGAGCATATCTGCCTTTGATTTTTCGCACATAGAAAATTACTTCCTTTCTCAATCGGCATATAATTTATTATAAGCGTTCAGCGCTTTGTTAACCTTTTTTACATAATGCGCG
>JAEDGK010000168.1 GCA_016297555.1 Clostridiaceae bacterium | reverse complement strand
TTTTGCTGTGTGAAAATATTATGTTTTTTGCTTTTTCATAAACGGCAGTCCGAGAAGCATTATGACCGCGAAAATTATCAAATATCCGGGAATCATTGCAGAGTGAGCCTGAATTGCCGCAATAACCATGAATATGCTGCCTGCAATTGCAAGCAAGGGAGCAACAACGCGGTTAAAGCCTTTTAAATCCTTCGATGCCATCATCTTCAAAAAGATGGGTATATAGAACGGATAAACCGTAACTATCGGCAGCTCTGTGGGGTCAAAAGCAAACATACCAAGCTTTGAAGTGAAGTCGCTGAGCTGCGAGCAATAGAAGAAAACAAGCCATGCGCCGCAGAGAAGAAGTCCTATTACTGCGGAGTTGGTGGGCATATTAGTGTGTTTGTCAACATGAGCGAATACCTTCGGCGAGGGTCCTCTGCTGCGGCTGGCGATTGAGTAAAGACCTCTGGTGCAGCCAAGCATAAGCCCGTTCAGAGTTCCGAGGCAGGAGATAATGACAAAAACAAAAATTCCCGTGCCCATTACGTTTCCGAAAACTGCGGCAAAAGCCTGTTTGGCTCCCGCCTGACCGCTTGCCATCATTTCTTCGTTGGTAATGGCACCGGCAAGACCGACATAATAGAGAACATAAATTGCAACGATAATAAATGAACCGAGCACGAGCGCTCTCGGCAGATTTTTCTTTGAATCTTTCAGCTCTGCGTTTATTGATGTGGCTATAATCCAGCCCTCATAAGCAAAGGCGGTTGCACATACAGCTTTAAAAATGGCTGTTGAAGGAGAAATTTCGGACACAACGGTTGTAAAGTTTTGAACGGTGTGCCCTTTTGTTACACCGTAAATCGTGCCGACAATTCCCATGAGAAGCAGGGGAACGAGCTTAATAAAAGTTGTAGAAACCTGAAATTTGCCTGAAATAATTGGTGAAAGCGTGTTGATTGCGAAGCTTCCTATCAGATAAAATCCTGCGAGAACAAAGCAAAGACCGCCCGAAATATCTGCTTCCGCTCCGAAAATAACAACAAGAGTGTAGCGGGCGGAGAGCCACGCAAGCGCCATTGTAAGGGTGGGGTAATATATGGTTGTCATAAACCATCCTATTATGTAGCCGTAGCGTTCACCGACGGCAGCTTCGGCATAGTCAACAACTCCGTTAACTTTTTCATATTTTGTAGCCATAACGGAAAAAGCGTATGCACAGACAATCATTATAAAACCGCCTATTACCCACGCAAGAATTCCGAGCTTCAAATTGCCGCCCGTGTGATTGAGAATAGCCTCCGCTTTAAAAAAGACGCCGCTTCCTACAACTATGCCGACAACCATACATATCGCTGTCAGCAAGCCGTATTTTTTTTTCAGTTCGTTTGACATTATATTCTCCTTTCAGATAAATAAGGCTTAAAGAGTTAGCCTGTTTTATATTCTGATTTTAAAATATAGTGTCAAATAAGTCAATCTATTTTCGGTAATTGGAAAAATATTTGTTTAATTTAACAAAAAAGCGAAAATTTTATTGTTAAGAAGAAAAAATCCGAAATATGAGCACAATTGAGCCCCAATGCCAAATAATAATATTAAATCGATTAAAAAACACTTTATACTTCATATTTTCTCAGAGCTGAGCTAAGTGTTTCAAGAAAAGCCTCCTCGCCTAATGTATTAACCTTAAACAGCACTGCCTGACTGCCGCCCGATGCTATTGCAGAAATAAAAACATCATCGGAGGAGGAGATGAGCGTAACATTCAGGCTGACGCGGTTTCCGCCGCTCCAACTGTATCTTTCATAAACTCTGACGGCACATCTTACTGTACCGTTGTTAAAATCACTGCTGTCCTCAAGAGTGGCAGATGCGCTGCCGCCCATAACGGCATTATTTACTGTGCGAAGTATTTCATTAAAATCGCCGCGCAAATTACCTTCGTATTTAGCCATTTAATTCAGCTCCTTTCGATATTATTCTATCACAACTGCATTTTTGTTTCAACAAAAAAACAGCGCGGAATGACCCGCGCTGCAAAATAGTTTAATAATATATTAGCC
>JAEDGK010000067.1 GCA_016297555.1 Clostridiaceae bacterium | reverse complement strand
GGATATGTGTTTTATCATTCACACACAATGTTATGGTGACCGTATCATCAAAAAAACTGTTTTCAAGAGCTGTTTAAGCCCATATATGAATATTTATTTGAAAGTAAAAAATTACTCGATTTTTGGTAAAAATCGGTTTCTGTAAAAATGACAGAATTATGTTGATTTTTGACTTAAAGTATAATATAATATACTATAAATGATTTATAGTGCCGGTTCGGAGGATTTCAATGCTTGATATTCACTGCCATATTTTATACGGAGTTGACGACGGTTCTTTCAGCCCGGAAGAAACCGTGAAAATGGCGGGAATTGCCGAGCAGGGAGGGACAAATGCGATTGTCGCAACCCCTCACAGCAATGTTCCCGATTTATACCAAAATCATTGGAGCGCAGATTTTGACTTAAAGATTGAGCTGATAAACAAAGCGCTTGCCGAGAACGGAATAGACTTAAAGGTTTATCGCGGTCAGGAGATATTCTGCGCAGGCAGATTTGCGGAGCTTCTCTCTGAGGGCAAGCTGATAACTCTTAACAATTCAAGATACCCGCTTGTTGAATTCGATTTTTATGAAAATTCACGCACGGCATATGCAATGCTAAGGCGTCTTAAAGCGGACGGATATGTTCCCATTGTGGCGCATCCCGAGAGATATGAATTTGTCTTTGAAGAGGAAGACGCGGCAATGCGGCTGAAAGAAATCGGCTGTTTGCTTCAGATTAATAAAGGCAGTCTGAAAGGCAGCTTCGGCTATCAGGCGCAAAAAGTGGCTCATCGCCTTGTGGCAGACGGTTTTGCGGATTTTGTTGCAAGCGACGCTCACAGCCCTTATATGCGAACTCCGTTTCTTGCAAATGTCCGTGAGATGCTCAGTGAGGAATATTCGCCGGACTATGCGGAGCTTCTGCTGAGTGAAAATCCGAGACTTGTTATTGAGAATAAAGAAATTTTAACTTACTGAGTTAGTTGTATTGGAGTTTGTTGATTTATGATGAAAATTCTGAGAATAGCCGTTTCCGTGCTGTTTGTTCTCACCTTTGCGGTTTTTTCTTATTTCTATATTAATGTGAAAATACATACCGATAATACCATTCCCGTTATCAGCGTTGACGGAGAAATGCTCGAAGTCGGCTTTAAGGTTACCGATGAGGAGCTGCTTGCGGGAGTTTCGGCTTTTGACGAAAAGGATAGGGATATCACGGATAAGGTTATCGTTGAGAGTATTTCAAAGTTTACCGAAAAGGGCGTTAGCAAGGTCACTTATGCTGTCTGCGACAGCGACAATCATGTGGCAAAGGCAACGAGGAAAATCAGATATAAAGATTACACCTCACCGAAGTTTTATATGCAAGACGACATCTGCTATTCGCTCTATGAAAGCATTGATATTTCAAATGCCATCGGAGCAAGAGATTGCATCGACGGCAACATTTCAAGAAATATGATTATAACATCGGATGATTATGTTCCTTCTGCGGCAGGAGTTTTCTCAATCAATGCAACCGTCACCAACAGCAAGGGGGATACCTCAACCATTACTCTCCCGCTTATTGTTGAGGACAGAAGCATTTCCGCTCCCCGCATCGTTCTGACAGATTATCTTGTATACATTGAAAAGGGTCAGGCGATTGACCCCCAAAAATATATCGAGCAGGTTGTTGACGCGGAAGAAAATGTTTTGAATTTAGAGGTCAGAGCCGAATCTGCCATTGATGTCAACAAAGAGGGAGTTTATATGGTTCATTATTTTGCAACCGATGCCGAAGGGTCGCGCGGGCATTCGGTGCTGATTGTTGCGGTGGGTAAATAAGATTATGGATAAGAATAAAATTACTGTTGAATTGCACAGCCTGGTCAGGGACTTAATAAGAAATATATGGGTTATCATCCTCTCTGCACTTATAGGCTTGATGGGAATTTACATAGCCTCTTACAGCGTTTATTCCCCTGAATACACATCGAGCGCAACCCTTGTTGTTACCGCAAAGGGCAGTGCGCAGGGCGGAAACTTATCCATGGTTTCGGTTTACTCCGAAATGGCTGATGTTTATACAAATGTTTTTGTTCAGCAGCTTATGAAGACGAAGGCTGCCGAAAAAGCGGGATTCAGCAGCTTCGACGGCGACATTTCCGCAACGGTGCTTGCAGAAACCAATTTGATTGAGCTTAGCGTTACATCCCGAAATCCTCAGACAGCTTACAAGCTCTTGAAAGCCGTGCTTGAGGTTTATCCCGAGATTTCGGATAATATTTTTGAAAATTCATCAATAGGCGTAATTAAGCAGCCGTCAATGCCTTTTTCACCGTCAAACAGAATAACAACGGCAAACAAAAAGATAATTATGCTTGTCTGCATTGCGGTTTCTGCGGCGGCAATCATTGTTATATCTCTCCTGAGGGATACGGTAAAAAATGAAGATGCTTTTTTGACAAAGATAGATTCAAAGCTTTTAGGCTCGATTGTTCACGAAAGCAAAAGGCTCACGCTTCAGGACTATATGCAAAAGAAGAAAAAAGCATTGCTTATCTATAACAATGCATTTATAGGGCTGAAGTTTGCCGAGAGCTTTCAGAAGATTGCCGCAAAGCTTGAGCAAATGAAAAGCCACGGCGGAGATAAGGTGTTTGCGATTACCAGCGTTTCCGAAAATGAGGGAAAGTCAACTGTTGCGGCAAATTTAGCCCTTTCGCTTGCAAGCAGGGGATACAGAGTAGTTCTTTTTGACCTTGACGCAAAAAAACCTGCGCTTTATAAAATATTTGAACAGAATTACGAAAAGTACTATGAGCTTGGCGAGCTGATGAACAGGGAAATAAAATACAGCGAGTTCAGGCTCAGAAAATTCAATAAAACCTCTCTTTATCTTGCGCTTAATACGAAGCCGTACGCCGATTCCCACCGCTGGATTGAGAACGGCAAGGTTGAAAAAATAATAAGCGCCACCAAGGAAAAGGCTGATTTTGTCATTATTGATACAGCACCGATGACGGTTGATTCTTCCGTTACGGATATTGCGAAATTATCAGATAAAACCTTGCTTGTTGTCAGGACGGATACCGTCACGGTTTCAGACATAAACGATGCGATTATAACCATCGGAGAGGTCGGCGGCAATATGGGCGGTTGTATTCTCAATGATGTTTATCCCGAGATTAAGCTGAAGAATGTCAACGGAGCCGATGAAAGCGGAAACTATTACGGCAAAAATTACGGCAAATACGGTAAGTACGGAAAATACGGTAAATACGGGAAATACGGCAAACAGGCAGGCAAGTATGAAAAGTACGGCAGATATTCCTATTTTCCCGATACTTCGGACGGCGATGAAAACGCCGTCGAGGATTAATTCAATCGAAGGATGAAAGAGAAGAATGAGTCAGAACGAAAGCAAAAACAGTATTCCTGAGATGATCGATGATTTTAAAATCAAAATCTATCTCAGCGATTTTCTAAAGGGAATAAAAAAGTTCTGGTGGCTTTGCGTTGCACTCGCGGTGATTGCAGGCGGTTTCAAGCTGACGGTCGGATATTTTAACTTTGTTCCGGTTTATACCACCTCCGCAACATTTACCGTCAGCACGCAGAGCAGCTCTCAGACGATAGGCGGCGTGTCGGTTTATTCTTTTTTTTACGACAGCTCAACCGCGTCGCAGATTGCTAAAACATTCCCTTACATAATGAGCAGCAACATTTTGCAGGATGCAATCTGTGAGGATCTCGGAATATCCGCTATGCCTGCTTCTCTGTCTGCCTCCTGCGTTTCGGATTCAAATATGATTACGATAACTGCAAGGGGAGTTGACCCAAAGAAAACCTATGATGTTTTGGTGTCTGCAATTAAAAATTTACCCGAAGCGGCTAAATTTGTTGTCGGAAATATCAGGCTGACAGCGATATCCGATCCTTTTATACCCGCTAATCCGTCCAACAGCTCGGCATATGTCAAAGAAGCAATCAAATGGGCAATTATCGGTTTCGGTATCGGTGCTGCGTGGATAATATTTTATGTTTTCCTGCGCAGCACGGTCAAAACAAAAAAGGATATAAAAACGCAGCTCAATATGGAATCAGTCGGTACTGTTCCGCAGGTTTCATTTAAAAAGCAGACTAAGCAGATAAATCAATCGGTGCTTTTAACAAATCCGAAAATCGGCAGCGGATTTCTGGAATCCGTGCGTGTTATGAGAAACACATTTGTCAATTCTCTTAAACCTAACGAAAAGGTTATTATGGTAACAAGCACGGCACCGGGCGAGGGAAAAACAACGGTTATAACAAACCTTGCGCTTTCACTTGCCGATTGCGGAAAAAATGTTCTTCTTGTTGATGCCGATATTCATAATCCCAGCGTTGCGCCTTTGCTCGGAATTGACACCGAGCAGACGGAATATTATGAGAAATCGGAAGATTATGCAATTACTCGGCTTGATGAATTTAAAATTTCTTTTATGGCTTTTAAAAGCATAGAGGAAGCACACGGCAAGGGCAGAATGAATGCGGAGCGGATTAAGGATATTTTTGATTCGGTTCGTGATAAATACGATTATATTCTTGTAGATACTCCGCCGTGCGGACTGATTTCCGATTCGATGTTTATAGCTCAGGCGTCTGACGCCGCGCTGTATGTAATTCTTCAGGATACCGTCAGGGTAACAAAAATTCGCAGCGGACTTGACAATATTATGTCGGCGAATGTCAGAGTTATCGGATGCGTGCTCAACGGAGCCCTTTCGGGAATTACCGGCTACGGCTATAATTACGGTTACGGCTATGGCGGATACAGGTCATACGGAAAATACAGCGGCTACGGCTACGGTTACGGATACGGCAGAAAACACAGGCAAAAGAAAGAAAACGACTGAGGAGAGCCGGAATGAAAAAGGCTAAGAATTACGAAACGCTCTTTCGCAGCATGGCAAAAGAGTGGAAATGGATGTTCGGTTATATCAAAAGATATAAGTATATCCTTGTGCTCTATATAATTCTTGGGCTTTTTGCATCGGCAATGTCTTTGGGAGCTTCGGTTGCATCAAAGTATCTTATTGATGCCGTTGTTCAACATTCAAGATCAGAGCTTACAAAATATGTATGCCTTGCGGTAGGGCTTGCGGTGTTTCAATGCGTTTTTCAGGCTCTCAGCTCATGGCTGACCTCTGTTGTCAGCAGCAGGGTTAATAATGAGATAAGGCAAGAGATTTATTCACATATCATATCGGCGGAATGGGAGGATATAGGCGCCTTTCATTCGGGCGATTTGCTCAACAGGCTTGAGGGAGACGCTTCAACGGTCTCATCGGGCGTAATCGGTTTTGTTCCGAGCGTATTCACAAGGTCGGCGCAGTTTTTCGGCTCTTTTGCCATTGTCTTTTATTATGACAAAACTATGGCGTTTCTTGCTCTGATGAGCGCTCCTTTTCTGTTCTTTTCTTCAAGATTTCTCCTGAAAACCATAAGAAAATATAACCGCAAGAGCAGGGAGCTTAACGGCAAAATTCTCTCCTATTCCGAAGAATCCATGCAAAATCTTCAAACCGTTAAGGCTTTCGATTTAACAAAGCAGTATGCCGAAAATTTCCGCACGCTGCTTGAGGAATACCGCAAAACTCGCCTTGCTTATGATAAATTCAGTATTCTGACAACGCTCTGTCTTTCCCTTTTGGGAATGGTTGTTTCTTATTCGTGCTACGGCTGGGGCATATACCGCCTCTGGCAGGGCGCAATATCTTTCGGAACAATGACGATGTTTTTGCAGATTTCGGGTTCGCTGACCTCCTCATTCAGAGCGCTTGCGTCCCTTGCGCCAACGGCTGTTTCAACGGCGACTGCCGCAGGCAGAATTATGGAAGTAACCTGCTTTGATGAAGAAAATGATGCGGACAGAGAAAGAGCTGTTGAAATTCTTGAAGAATCAAGCAAAACAGGAGTTGAGCTTGTTTTTGACGATGTGTCTTTTTCTTACAGAGACAGCGAAACTCCGGTGTTGAACGAGGTTTCGCTTTGCGCCAAACCCGGAGAAACGATTGCATTAGTCGGCCCGTCGGGCGAAGGCAAAACAACTGTTTTAAAGCTTATTTTAGGAATTGTTAAGCCGAGCCGCGGCAGAATATATCTTAAAGCCGAGTCGGGAAATACGATTGATGTTTCCGACAGTACAAGGCGATTTTGCTCCTATGTTCCTCAGGATGTTAATGTTTTTTCCGGCACTGTTGCCGAAAATCTGCGCTTGGTCTGCCCCGATGCGGACGATAATCAGCTTATCGATGCGCTAAAAGCGGCGGATCTTGCCGACTATATCCTTTCTCTTCCCGACGGATTAAACAGCGTGGTTGAGGAAAACGGAGCGAATTTTTCCCAAGGTCAGCTTCAAAGGCTTGCAATCGCAAGAGCGCTGCTTAAAGATTCGATGATTTTGATAATGGATGAAACAACCTCGGCGCTGGATATCGATACCGAAGCAAGGGTGCTCAAAAACATTATGATAGCCGACCCGGCAAGGATATGCATAATCACAACTCACAGAAAGAGTATGCTGAAATACTGCGACAGGATATATAAAATAAATTCCGACGGCAAAATGGCAGAGAATTTATAAAGGAATGATTTCATGAAATCTGAAAAGAAAAAAAGCAGAACAAAAAAGCTTCGCATTGAAAAATGGCGTGCAGTTGCGACGCTTTTGGCGATTTATGACATTGTTGCAACCAACGCTTCATATTTTCTTGCTCTGTGGATAAGATTTGACGGTTCGGTTTCTCAGATACCGGATTTTTATCTTAATGCTTATTTGAAATTTATTCCGATTTATACCGTAATTTGCTTTGCAGTTTTCATTATGGCCCGTATGTATAAGAGCGTTTGGAAATATGCGAGCTTTGATGAGGCGGCAAGAACGGCAGTCGGAAGCGCCGTTGCGTCTTTTTTGCATATTTTGCTGATTACGGTCTTAATTGAGCGAATGCCGCTGTCATATTATTTTTGGGGTTCATGCTTCCAGTTTATCCTGCTGATTGCCGTGCGTTTTTCATACCGTTTCTTTCTTCTTGAAAGAAGTCATATTAAAAATTTTGACACGCCCAAGGCTGATCACAGAATAATGATTATCGGCGCAGGTGAAGCAGGTCAGATGCTCCTCAGGAGTATTTTAAGGGATAACTCTGCGTCAGACAGAGTTGTTTGTATTATCGATGATAATCCTAACAAGTGGAGCAGATATATTGACGGAATTCCCATAGTCGGCGGCAAAGAAGATATACTCTATAATGTTAAAAAATATAATATTGATAAAATTTACATTGCTATTCCGAGCGCGCCTAGGGAAAGCAAGAGGGATATTATAAATATCTGCGAGGAGACGGACTGCGTGATCAAAAATCTCCCCGATTTTTATCAGTATGCAAACAGCGCGGTAACCGTAAACTCAATGAGAAATGTTTCGGTTGAGGACCTTTTGGGCAGAGAACCGCTCAGAACCGATATGCAGGATGTTTATTCCCTCATTAAGGGCAAAACAATCATTGTAACAGGCGGCGGAGGCTCAATCGGAAGCGAGCTTTGCAGGCAGATTGCCGCCCATGAGCCCGAAAGGCTTATAATATTTGATATTTATGAAAATAACGCTTATTCAATTCAGCAGGAACTTAAAACAAAATATCCCAAAATGAATTTGACCGTGCTTATCGGTTCGGTCAGGGATTCAAGGCGTCTTGACGAGATGTTCAAGCGCTTTAAACCCGATATTGTTTATCATGCGGCGGCTCATAAGCATGTTCCTCTTATGGAGGACAGCCCCTGCGAAGCAATAAAGAATAATGTTATCGGTACATACAAAACCGCATATGCAGCTATGATGAACGGCTGTAAACGCTTTGTGCTCATCAGCACGGACAAGGCGGTTAACCCGACCAATATTATGGGCGCGAGCAAACGCCTTTGCGAGATGATAATTCAGGCGTTTGACCGAAGCGTAAAAGAGAACAAGCTCGAAAACATTCCGAGGCTTTTCACTCATGCCGAAAAAGGCGGGGATGAAGAAGTAATTCCGCTTACATCATTCCCCGAAAATATCCGCACCGAGTTTGTTGCAGTTCGCTTCGGCAATGTGCTCGGCTCCAACGGCTCGGTGGTTCCGCTGTTCAAGCAGCAGATTGAAAGGGGCGGACCCGTCACTATCACTCACCCCGAAATTGTTCGCTATTTTATGACAATTCCCGAGGCGGTTTCGCTTGTGCTCCTTGCGGGAGCTTATGCCCATGGCGGAGAGATTTTTGTCCTTGATATGGGTTCACCCGTCAGAATAGAAACGCTTGCAAGAAATCTTATTAAGCTCTCGGGACTCAAGCCGGATATTGACATCAAAATTGAATATACGGGTCTCAGACCGGGCGAAAAGCTCTATGAAGAAACGCTTATGGCGGAGGAGGGGCTTCAAACCACTCCCAATAAGCTTATTTTCATCGGAAACCCGATTCCTTTTAATGTTGAAGAATTCCGTGACGGAATTGAAAGCCTTATGACAGCCGCTTATGATAACAGCGGCAATATAAGAGAGCTTGTTGAAAAAATCGTACCGACATATTCCGCAAACACGCAGCTTGCAGATAAAAAAGAAAGAATTGATGCTGCAAAAGTAATGTAAATCACGGCTTTTTGCGCTCTTTGCCGTATCTTATAAAGGTTAATCCGATTTTATAAAACAGAGGACATTATGAATTCGATTGAAGAATTGTTTTTGCACGCACTTCGAGCGTCGCTTAAAAATGAATCCGTAAATTGGGAAAAGCCGCTGAGCGAAACCGATTGGAATGAGTTATACAGGCTTTCGGAAATGCACAGCGTTATTCCTTTGATTTATGACGCGGTATATAAGTGCTCTGCGGCGCAAGAAGCAGAAAATCGGTTGATTGAGCTTTTTAAAATTAGATCTATTAAGGCCGTTTCTGCTCAGGCGGTGAAAACCGATTGGTTTATGCGCCTTTACCGCCGTTTGAGAGAAGCGGGGCTGTCTCCCGCTGTCGTCAAGGGTGTTGTTTGCAGAAGCCTTTTTCCGAACCCGGATTACCGAATTTCGAGCGACGAGGATATCGTTGTCCCTCAGGAACAGTTCAGCCGATGCTGCGAAGCAATAACCGAATTTGGGATGAAAATTTCAAAGCCGGAGCAGGATATCAATTTGGCTGACGAGGTCACTTTTGTCAGCTCCAATTCTCCGCTGAGAATTGAGCTTCACAGGCGGCTTTTTCCGTCTCAATCAGAGGCATACGGTGAGTTCAACCGATTTTTTGCCGATTCTTTTGAAAATCTGATTGAACTGCCCGTTCAGGAAACGACGGTTTCTACAATGAATCACACGGACAATCTGTTTTATCTCATATGTCACTCGTTCAAGCATTTTCTTCACAGCGGATTCGGAATTCGGCAGGTTTGCGACATAACGCTTTATGCAAACGCTTACGGCAAGTATGCCGATTGGCATCGGATTCTTGAAAACTGCAGGGAGATAAAAGCGGATTTGTTTGCGGCGGCTGTTTTTAAAATCGGCGGCAAATATTTGACCTTTGACAGCCGAGCGGCGTGTTACGGCGATGAATGGAGCGGCATAGAGGTTGACGAATTGCCTCTGCTTGAGGATTTGCTTTCCGGCGGTATTTACGGCGGCTCAAGTCTTAACAGAAAGCACAGCAGCGGTATTACTTTAAACGCCGTTGCCGATGAAAAAAAAGGAAAAAAATCGGGAAAAGGAATAGTCAGTTCTCTTTTTCCGCCGTTAAAGGATATGCAGACCCGATACGAATATCTGCATTCGGCTCCGTTTTTGCTTCCTGCGGCGTGGCTTAGCCGTATGGTCAAATACGGGCGCGAAATAAGCGAAAATGAAAACAACAGCGCGTCTCAGGCAATGAAAATCGGGCGTGACAGGGTAGAGCTTTTCAAAAAATACGGCGTTATCGGTCGAGGCTTATAATCCGAAAAGCGTTACCGGAGGAGCTTCGTGTAATTTCAGAAGGTGAAAAAAATGAAAAAGAAAAGCAAAGGCAAAAAGGCATTAAAAATAATACTTGCTGTTTTTATAATATATTTGTTGCTTACGGTGTCAATTTTCACGATTGTAACGGTTTATCTGAATAAAATAAACCGCGCCGAAGACGTTGTGCCCGTGTCCCCCGAGGATGAGTTTTTCGATGTTGACGACGGCGTAACGAGTGATTATGAGATAGACCCCGACGATATAGTCTGGAACCCCGGAATGGATTTGCAGGATGAAGCTTTGCTGAATATTCTCCTTGTCGGGCAGGACAGACGCGAGGGTGAGGGCAGGCAGCGTTCCGATTCAATGATTCTTTGCAGCTTTAATTCCGAAACAAATGAGCTTGCCTTGGTTTCGTTTTTGCGAGATCTCTATGTTCAAATTCCGGGTTATTCGGATAACCGCCTTAACGCGGCCTATGCTTTCGGAGGATTTCCGCTTCTGAAAGAAACGCTTTATAAAAATTTCGGAGTTACCGTTGACGGGTGCGTCGAGGTTGATTTCGGCGGTTTCAAGAAAGTTATTGACACGGTTGGCGGAGTAGATATTAACCTCACTCAGGCGGAAGCCAAAATAGTCGGCGGGGGAGCCACGGAGGGCGTTAATCACCTTAACGGTGAGCGCGCACTTACCTATGCAAGAATAAGATATATTGATAGCGACTTTGGCAGAACGGAACGCCAGCGCAATGTTATAAATGCAATTATCGAGAAGATGAGAAACAGAAGTGTTTCCGAGCTTATGAATTTTGTTGACAGCGTTCTGCCTATGATAACAACAGATATGAGCAACGCGCAGATAGTAAAATATGCTTTGCAATATGCTCCCGCTTTAAAAGAGCTTAATGTAAACACCTATCATGTTCCGAGCGAGGGAAGATACCAATATGCCAAAGTCAGAGGAATGTCTGTTCTGATTCCCGATATTCCTAATATCCGAAGGGATTTGAAAGAGAAGTATTTGCCGTTTTAATAAGAACGGCAAACCGATATCAAATAAACGCACCGCCTCAAAGCCGAAATGTCGGCATAGGTTGTTTCGTAATTGTTAGTTACTACCCTCTGCTGTGTGATGCCGCCGATTGTTATTGCGTCCGCTTTAAGAAGCGAAGCAAGACCCGCGCCGAGAATGGTTGTTGCAACCATTACGGCACAGATTAACAATGAGACGAACTTTTTTGTTGCCTTCATAAAATTTACCTCCGTTTATATATGCTCAATAATATCTAAAACCCAATGTTGGTTGGGTGATTATTGCCAGGATTTTTTTGTCTCAGCTTACGGCAACATTCGCCTCCCTCTTGAGGGAGGTGGATTTTGCGAAGTAAAAGACGGAGCTGTAAAAAAACAGCCGAAAAGAAATCCGAGATTCGTGTAAAAGCGAGTCT
>JAEDGK010000066.1 GCA_016297555.1 Clostridiaceae bacterium | reverse complement strand
TAACAACAAAAATCACAGTATGCTTATAATTTAGCATATTTTAGCAATCAAATCAACTGTTTTTGTAACAGCAATTCCATACATTTTAACTTTTTTGTCTATTTTTAAATAAAATATGAATTGTTGTATATATTTACAACAATACGCGTAATGTCAAAAAATAATTTTGTGTATTCTGTACAACGGCTTCAAAAACTGACTTTCTCTCAATCTTTGAAAAAAATTTCGTTGACATTTGCCGCACCTTGTTGTAAAATATTTATCAATAATCAAAAGCTATGATAAGAAACAGTAAGCGTCTTTCGTATTCCAGAGAGAGGGCGGCAGGTGAAAGCCCTTATTCGGCGGCGCTGAACCCATCTTTGAGCCGCAGGCCGAAATTTATAGTAAGCCCCGCCGGTCTTTCCGCCGTTACAGGGAAGTCAAAATTTTTTGACATAGAGAGCGGATTTTTTCCGAACTCGGGTGGTACCGCAGACCATGATGTTTGTCCCGAGCCGTTTGGCTCAGGGGCATTATTTTTTATTGGAGGTAGTTTCAAAATGAAAATTGACAAACTTGCAGGTGAACGCTTTAAAGAAAAGCCTTCGGACTGCGTGATTGACAGCCACGCTCTTATGCTCAGAGGCGGTTATATGAAGAATGTTGCAAACGGCATTTATTCTTCTTTTATGCCTCTCAGACGCATAACAAGAAAAATTGAGAATATTATCCGTGAGGAAATGGACGCCATTGACGGTCAGGAAGTCCAGTTCCCCGTTGTTATGCCTGCGTCTCTTTGGGCTGAGTCCGGCAGATATGACAGCATAGGCAGTGAGCTGCTTCGATTCACCGACAGAAACGACGCTCCGATGGTTCTCGGAATGACCCACGAGGAAGCGGCTGTTCAGCTTGTAAGAGAATATGCCAACAGCTATACTAAATATCCCTTTATGATTTATCAGGTTCAGACGAAATTCCGCGATGAGGCGCGCCCCAGAGGCGGACTTATCAGAGTTCGTGAATTTACAATGAAAGACGCTTATTCTTTCCACACCTCTCAGGAGGATCTCGAAAGATATTACGACATATGCTACAAAGCTTACGAGCGAATTTTTGCAAGAGCGGGAATTCCCGAAGTTATAACCGTTGCTTCCGACTCGGGAATGATGGGCGGCAGTGTATCTCACGAATATATGCTTCTCTCCCCCGTCGGCGAGGATTCGATAGCCGTTTGCTCCGAGTGTGATTACAGAGCCAATATGGAAGCCGCCGCGAGCATTGTTGAAAACAAATGTGAGGGCGCTGACGAGGAGCTCAAGCTCGTTTATACTCCCGATATTCACACAATTGAAGATATCTGCAATTTCCTGAAAACTCCGCTTGAAGAATCCTGTAAAGCGGTAGTTTATCAGAAAAATATGACCGATGAATATGTTGTTATTTTCATCAGAGGCGACCTTGATGTTAACGAAACCAAGCTGACGAATTATCTCGGCGAGGCGGTTCATCCCGGTGTTATTACCGATGATTGCGGACTTTTTGCCGGATTTATCGGACCTTACGGTATGGACAGAGAAAAGTTTACCGTTCTTTTTGATAAATCCCTTGAAAACACTCACAATCTTTCCTGCGGCGCAAACAAACCCGAGCATCACTATACGGGGCTTAAAATCAGCCGTGATATCGGCGAGGTTGAATATATTGACCTCGCTAAAATCAAAGAGGGCGGCATCTGCCCGAAATGCGGCAAGCACAGCATCACAATTTCAAGAGGCATTGAGGTCGGCAACATCTTCCAGCTCGGCACAAAATACACAAAATCAATGGGTATGCAGTATCTTGACAGCGACGGAAATTTGCAGTATCCCATTATGGGCTGTTACGGTATAGGCGTCGGCAGACTTGCTGCTTCCGTATGCGAAGCTCACCATGACGAATACGGCCCAATTTGGCCGATGTCAATCGCTCCGTGGCATGTTCAGATATGCTGCCTGAGAGCTGATGACAGCGAATGTAAAGGCGTTGCAGATTCACTTTATCAGAAGATGCTCGATGACAGAATGGAAGTTATATACGATGACAGAAACATCAGACCCGGCGCAATGTTTTCCGATGCTGACCTGCTCGGAGTTCCCGTCAGAGTTATTGTCAGCCCGAGAAATCTCAAGGAAGGCGTTTGCGAAATCGTCACAAGAGATAAGACAGTAAGTATGACGGTAGAGGTTGATAAGGTTATCGAAACCGTTAAAAATATGATTGAGGAAAGGCTCAAATAATAAATCTGCTTAAACCGCAAAAGAGAAGGCTCAAAAACGAACCTTCTCTTTTTGCTTTATATTCAATCGTTATAACTAATCTGTTGCCGGTTACCAAGATTCCGAATGCGCGGTAAACTACCCGATTCAGCTTTTGGAAGAAACCGATAAAAGTAACTTAAAATTGTCCTCCGAGCTAAAACATATAATCGATTTATTATAACTTTTCGGCAAAAAAGCCAATCTCATTTTTGTCGGGAGCTTCAAAGTCTTTTTCAAACTTAGCTGTAAGGTTTTCATCAACAAAATCCGAACCCTTCGCCGATTGCTAAAAGGTTCGGATTTATACTGTATGGTGCACCTGACAGGACTTGACTCGCTCGCCTGCGGGCGCTTGGTCGCTCGCGGTCACAACGCTCCCCCGGAGCGTTGCTCTGTACCGCTCGTCCTTCAAGTCCTGCATGAAAGAAGAAAAGCACAAGCCGTCCTGACGGATGGTTTGTGCTTTTGGTGCACCTGACAGGACTTGAACCTGCACATCGAAGATACCGGATCCTAAATCCGGCGCGTCTGCCAATTCCGCCACAGGTGCTTTTATTACGAAAAGATATTATCACGCAAAGGCGATTTTGTCAAGCAAAATAACGGCAAAGGCAAGCCCCGCCCTTTATCGGCGGGGCGAAGAATGATTTAAAACTTTACTATTCTGCCGTCAAACAGCGCAACGGTTATTCCGCTTTCGTCAACAGCGGCTTTACCTAATATCGGCGCGCCTGCAAAATACTTTTCCGATTTGCCGTTTTTGATATCATATTTATATAAGTATCCGTCGGCCGCTCCTAAAATGAACGCAAGTTTCTTTTTTTCGTTCATAATGTTTCTCCTGACACAGGCAAAAAATCAGTCGGTTACAACTTCATATGGCCAATCTATAATACCGCCGAATTCTATTATATTGCTGTATCCCATTGACGCAAGCTCCGCCGAGGCATTTTTGCTCCGTCTGCCGCTTCTGCAATAGACAAAAATAAGCTGATCCTTATCTCTGAGCATTATTTCCGCGAGCTTTCCTATCTGATCATCGGGAATAAGGGTTGCGCCCTTGATGTGACCGCTGTCGAATTCCTCCTTAGTCCTGACATCAAGAATAATATATCCTTCCGACTCATCCATCAACTTCTTTGCTTCCTGTGCGGATATGCTTTGATAACCGCCTTCCTTATCGGAACAGCCCGCAAAAACCGCGGTCAAAGAAGTTATGATTAAAAAAGAAAGTGTAATTTTTTTGATTAACTTTTTAAACGACAATTCAATTACCTCGATTATTTTGATTTATACGATTGAAGAATTACTCATCAAGCAGTGAAATAATTGATTCTTTGGGTCTTGCTCCGACTGCCGAAGCAGTTATCTTTCCGTTTTTAACAACGACAAGCATGGGTATGCTTGAAACGCCGAAAGCCTGAGCAAGCTCGGGTTCTTCGTCAACATCGACCTTGCAGACCTTAATCAGCGGATTTTCCTCTGCAATTTCGTCAACTATCGGGGCAACCATACGGCACGGACCGCACCAAACTGCCGAAAAATCTATAAGAACGGGCTTATCTGATTTTATTACCTCGTTTTCAAATTTATCTTTTGTCAGTTTTATAACAGCCATAACAAATCTTCCTTTCAATCCTTTGATTTATAATAAAGCATACAGTGGCAGTAGCCCTCAAACTCGGGGTCGGCTATTTGCTCTCTGAATTCCTTGCAAATACATTTATTGTCCTCTGTTTTTTCAACACGGCAAGGACAATAGCCGCCTTTCATTTTCAGACCTTCTTTAATGATTCGAACTGTTTCTTTATCTTCGTTGAGCCTAACACTCATTAAAAATCACCGCTTTTCTTTTATGAGTCGCCGTATATTCTGCGGGCATATTCGGCATATTCGCCGCTTTTGATATCGTCAACCCATTTTTGATTTTCCAAATACCATTCAACGGTTTTTTTCATACCCTCGTCAAAGCAGGTTTCAGGCTCCCAACCGAGCTGAGAAGATATTTTTTCAGGATCAATTGCATATCTCAAATCGTGACCCGCTCTGTCTTTAACATAGGTTATGAGAGATTCGGGCTTCGAGAGATGACCGAGAACGGTTTTTACAACATCGATGTTGCGGCGCTCATTGTGACCGCCTACATTATAAATTTCGCCAACCTTGCCGTTATGGATAATTAAATCAATAGCTCTGCAATGATCCTCAACATAAAGCCAATCTCTGACATTAAGTCCGTTGCCGTAAACGGGAAGGCTCTCGTCCGCAAGCGCTTTCATAATCATTAGCGGAATAAGCTTCTCGGGGAACTGATAAGGTCCGTAATTATTTGAACAGCGCGAAATCGTCACGGGCAATCCGTAGGTTCGGTGATAAGCAAGCGTTAAAAGATCTGCGGAGGCTTTTGACGCCGAATATGGGCTTGAAGCCGAAAGATTTGTTTTTTCTGTAAAGAAAATATCGGGTCTGTCAAGCGGCAAATCTCCGTAAACCTCGTCGGTAGAAACCTGATGATATCTTTTAACGCCGTATTTTTTGCTTGCTTCAAGCAAGCAAGCGGTGCCCATAATATTGGTTTCAAGAAAAATAAACGGATTTTCTATTGAACGGTCAACATGGCTTTCGGCGGCAAAATTTACAACGATATCAAAGCTTTCACTTTTAAAAAGTCTGTCTACAAAATCTTTGTCGGAGATACTGCCTTTTACAAATTTGAACTTCGGATTTGCAACAGCTACTGACAGGCTTTTGAGATTTCCCGCATAAGTCAGAGCGTCAAGGCAAACTATTTCGTAGTCGGGATACTTATTAAGCATATAATAAATAAAATTACAGCCTATAAAACCCGCTCCGCCCGTAACAAGTATTTTCATTCAGTCTCCTCCTTTACCTCGGAAGTCGGCTCAGGCTCTTTGACGGAAACAATTTTTCTGAATTCAACCTCGTCATAGAGCTTTTTAAATCTGACTCCTACGGTATAGTTTAAATCACATTCGGGGCAATAAAAATTTGCTCTGAAAAACTGGCAATGAAACTTCCATTTGGTAGTCTGGCTGCATTGATTGCCGCAAGCTTCGCAAACATGGTTGAGCCGCTTTTTATCGACCAACGGGTTGTCAATATTTCTGATAATCTTAGCTTTATAAAGCAATCTTGAATAGAATTCTTCGTCACATTTAATAAATTCAGGTTCAACATATCCCGTGTGATAAATCCGTCTCAATATCTCTGCTGTCAGCATACTGTCGCCCAAAGCGCGGTGATGAATATACATCTCGGGGTCAATGCCGAGCTTTTCCGCGGCAGTCAGTAAGCCTGCCTGCTGACCCTTATTGCCTTTGATATATTTTTGAAAGCACTTTTGCAAATCGCAGTAGGTATCCAAAAACGGAATTACCTTAATGCCGTTCAGATATTTAAAATTATCAAGCAAAACTCTTATGTCACCGTCACCCCAAGTCAGAATAACGGTTTCGCCGTTTCCTATCCATTTGCGGAACATTGAAAAGGCTTTTGTAAACGGAAATCCGGAGCTTATATCATCGTTGGTAAGATGTGTAAGCTGTTTAACGCTTCCTCTGAGCTTTCTGCTTATTTGAGAACGGATTATGCAGGAGAAAGTATCGGTGTTTTCTAAATCTTCATCAAGTTTTACTGCGCCTATCTCAATTATTTCATTAATATAGCCGTTTGTTTTCTTTGCGTAGGTATTATTCCATTCAAGGTCCATAACAATAAACTGCATCGGAACATTCCTTTGTTTTAAATACTTTGTGCGGGGAAAAAGAAAATATGTCGGTTTAATGATAAGATATATAACCTTAAAAGACTGTTATCTTTATTATAGTAATAATACAATATATTGTAACACAATGCAAGAGGAATTTAGTTAAACAGACAGGCGAAAAGAAAAATGGGCGGCACAGCCAAAAGACTGCGCCGCCCGGGATAAGCTGAAACTTAGAAAAGTGCGGGAAAACCAGCAAGAATTTTCTCAACAGCGTTCTTAACGATTTCAACAACATTTGCAGCGTCGATCTCGTTAAAGTAGGCAAGAATCTCCTTAACCATGTTAAGGATCTCATTAGCTGCGCCCATAATGTTCATAGTTTTGTCCTCCTAAGTTTTATTTACAGCTTATGCTGCTGATATGATTATACAGCTCCGTTCACAGTTTGTCAATATTCTTTTTCGGTCAAATGGGCGCAAATGTCTAAAAACATACAAAACTGCCGTGGAATATTCATCCGAAGGCGGCTGTGCTGATTATTCAAGCATATCCATTATTGCCTGTTTGCCCGTAACACCGATACTTCTGTTTTTTACTGCGCCGTTTTTCATAACAACAAGCGTCGGAATGCTCATTATTCCGAATCTTTCCGCAAGCTCCTTTTCGGAATCAACATTAACCTTACAAACCTTTACCTCCGCCGGTGCACCCGCCGCAACATCCTCAATTACGGGTGAAAGCATTTTACAGGGTGTGCACCAATCTGCAAAAAAATCAATTAAAACCGTTCCGTTATAGTTTTCAACCTCGCTTGAAAAGCTGTCGCCCGTTACATCAAAAATTTTCATTCCCATTTTCCTTTCATACCCTCGATATATTTTTTTGCCTGAGAAGCCGCCACTGCGCCGTCGCATACGGCGGTAACAATCTGGCGAAGCGGCTTGCTTCTTAAATCTCCTGCGGCATAAACTCCGTCAATATTCGTATGAGTATTTTCCGATGCGTTTATATATCCCGCGCTGTCTTTGCTTATACAATCGGGAAGCATATCGGTGTTTGGCGAATAGCCGATACAGACAAAAATCCCGTCACATTTTATAGTTTTTCTCTCGGCGGTTATATTATTCAAAAGCACTATATTTTCTATTCTGTCAACACCGAGAAGTTCTTCGGGAATGCAGTCAAATATAACCTCAATATTTTTCCTCTCATTCAAAGCGTCGATATATGCTTTTTCTGCCCTGAACTCATTTCTTCTGTGGACTACAATGACTTTTTTACACAAATCTGCCAAAAACAAGGCGGATGAAAGCGCAGAGTTTCCGCCGCCGATAACCACGGTTGTTTTATTTTTATAAAACATCGCATCGCAAACGGCGCAATAAGAAAGTCCTCTGCCAATAAAGAAATCTTCACGCTCAATTCCGAGGCGTGCCGACTTTGCTCCCGTTGCCAAAATAACGGTTTTTGAAACGAAATCCCCCATTGCCGTTTTGATTCTTTTGATTCTTTCGTTTAATTCGAATCCTTCTGTATCGGTAAAAATTGTTTTAACACCGAAGCTCTCGGATGAACGCTGAAATGCGGCGGCAAGCTCTGCGCCGTTAATTCCCTCGGGAAATCCGGGATAATTTTCAATTTTTTCGCTTATCGCCATCTGACCTCCCGGCGCTTTGTTCTCAATTATAACAGCGCTCATTCCCGAACGCGCGGCATAAATTGCCGCGGTATAGCCTGCTGCTCCTGCGCCTATAATTACCGTATCATAAAGCATATAAGTCCCCCCAAGATTAGTATTCCGAATTATTTTGTTATAATGCAAAAACCCGCCGAATTAACGGCGGGCAGTTTTTAAATTAAGCTCCGGGGATAAGCATCATACGGCTTTTTTCAACGACATCATCAGTCAAATCGTTTTCAAGCATTATTGCTTCAACGGTTGTATTATATTTTCTTGCAATATTCCACAGACTTTCGCCGCTGTCGCAAAAATAAATCGTCAATGCACAGGCCCTGTCTCTTTTTACTGTATCTTTATCAACATCAATGGCGCCTATATATTTTTTCATACAGCTTGACAGGATAACGCCGTTTGCAAACATCTCGGTTTTCATTTCAAGGCGGCTGTCTCCCGTAACCGAGCACGAGCAAGCGCCCGCCTGAACAGAGCCGAAACAAACAATTCTTTCCGCTTTTTCACGAAGCCTTACCGAATAATCAAAATCAACAGGCTTTTGAACTATGCCGATTTGATTTTCGGAATCCCGATATATTACCGTTGCGGAATATGTGCCGTTTATAACACATCTGTCATCTTTTGTGCCAAAGGTGTATTTAATTTCTGAGCACCAGACTGCAAGCACACAGTCAACGCTAACACCGATGCTTTCAAAAACAACCTTATTGGTAAATGAAGAATTAAAATCACAGTTGAATTTTAGCGCTTCCATACTTTTTGGAGTGGTTTTAATCTCGTATTCCGTTGAATATGCATCTGTTATCAGCGATAACGGCGTTTCTTCAAATGCCGCCATAAACGCACTGATTCTTGCATTCAAGTCTATAAGACGCATTTCGCCCGAAGAATCAGATTTCGGCACGGCTTCGCATGAGCTGACGCTAAGCCTCAGCGAGCTGATACTGTTTTCGTTAACCCCATCGGATTCTATTATCTGGCTTATTGGCATTGAATGCTCCGTGCTTTCAACAGAGCCGTTACCGTCGCTGATATAGTATATTTTGACCGTGCAATCGCCTTTTATAAGCGCTTTATTATTGATTACTTTCACTTCGCTTGCACAGGCGCACGCCGATACATTTATAATTTGCGAAACAGGAGATTTATCAGCACCGAGCTCTATAACCTCGCTCATTGAAAAAGCTCTTTCACAAATACCGCACAGAGAGGCAAGCTCACAATCCTCTTTCATTGTTTGGATTCCTGCGCCTTCGGCTGAGCAAAGAATATTTTCTTCTCGCTTCTTCATTGCTTTAAAAATGAATGTAAGCATGGCTCTGACATCCACTCGGCGAGGGCTTACCGCTCGGCAGTTTGCATAATCGGTATTAACTGAAACGCTCACGGCACAGTCTGAAGAAATTCTGTCAGACTCAACAAACTTTTGAATGGGATAGGTTTGCTCATAGCCGGCAGCTTTTCCGTTGTCACCAACATAAACCAGGCGAACAACCGCCGACGCCTCCGCCGTGACTCGCCCCGAGCTGTTTTGAACTCCCGTAACATTAGGAACAACCGTGCATTTTAAAATCCGTTGAATTTCAGGGCAATAATCGGGCAAATTAATGTCAGCATCAAGCGACTGCTCCGCCGTTGTTTCATAAACCGCATCGCAAAATCCGAGCTTCTTGGTGTCATTATTAAAATTCATATGCTTCTCCCCTTGCTTTGTTTTCATCATAATATATTCAACACCTGTCCACAATATGACTTCGGCAGGGTTTTTGCAGAAAAAAACGCATTTATTTTAAAAATTTTTAAAAATATATGTTTACATTCATAAAAGTTTATATTATAATAGCATTGTATAAAACATTGAAAGGAGAAACACCATGCCCGAATTTACTTATGAAATTGTTGAATCCGTAGCTGTTCTTTCCGAAAATCCGAAAGGTTGGACCAAAGAGCTTAACCTCATCAGCTGGAACGGAAGAGATCCCAAGTACGACATCCGCGAATGGGCGCCCGACCATGAAAAGATGGGCAAGGGAGTTACCTTGAGCAAGGATGAAATGGCTGCTCTTAAAGAAGCGCTCAAAGATCTTAAATAATTCAAAAAAATTGACGCTGCGGTTTTGCCGCAGCGTCTTTGTTATATCCGGAGTTATTTAATTAATCTGTCAACATCGGAAAGGCGTATCCTCTTTGAAGCAACATAGGTTTTATAACCTCCGTCGCTGTTCCTTTCTCCGAAAGCGCCGTAGGTTGAGGTAACCACCGTTCCGTCATTAAGAACAACATTTCCGCAGTAGCCCGTATCGGCTTCGGCGACAATATCCGGAGAGGACTGATTTTTACGGTAGGTGTGAGCAAGCTTGATTCTGTATTGACCCTCGCTGCCGCTTTTCAAATCCTCATAGGTTCCTACCCAGGCTACCCAGCCCTCGCTGAACCAGTTCTGTCCCTTATCGGCATATTTGCGAACCTTTTCTTTGCCTCTTTCAATTGAACGGAAGGTTATGAAAAGTCTGCCGTCCGCCGTATAATCAGCCTTGTGCCTTTCACCGTTGAGCGCTCCGCGGGCAAACACAGGCTCCGACCAGGTTTTTCCCTCGTCGTTTGAAAAAGAAATAAGGGAATTATAATGCTTATTGTTACTTCTTGCAATCAGGCAAAGCTCGTCGCCCTTTCCGCAGTCGGAGCGGATAACCTCAACCTCGCACATATTTGCTTTTTTCTCAATTTCTCTGTGCTGTGCAAAATAAGGCTCGGGAGTGCTCCAAACAGCTTTTTCTCCCTCGAATGACAAAACGGTTTTGTAATTGACAAAATCGCTGTCATGGAAAAATCCCATCCATTTATCAACGAATTTACCGTTTTCTTTAAGCCTTGTCAAAGACGCCATGGCTACTATGGGAATAACGGTGAATTCGTCTTTTTTTGAAAAGCACAGCTCAAATTCAGTCCAGCTTTTACCCTCATCATCGGAGAGCGAGAAATTGAAGCCGCCGACAGTTCCCTTTCCGTCATGCCAATCGGGATTGGCTGATGCAAGCAAAAGCTTATCTCCTCTGCCGTCCGAAAATTCAAGGCGGTAAACTGTCGGAGTTTCACGCGAGTTTTGCCATGACTCGGGCTGGTTTTCTATCTCAAAATCATATGTTTTTCCGCCGTTGCGGCTGATTTTGCTTCTGACTGCGCCTTTGCCGTGCCCCGACGGATAAACCGTAAGAATACTGCCGTCTTTAAGTAAAACGGAATCAGGATGACCGAGATAATCAAGGCTGTCATCAACAACCGAAAGGTCATATAAATACTTGAGTTCCTCGGGAGTATCCTGCGGCATACAGTCAAGCCTGATAAGAGGAATTGAGTAATCCTCCGCTCCGTTACCGAAAGCAATATTATCAATTAAATTATGACACATATTATTTCACCCTGACTCTGAACACTCTGACGCCGTGCGCGGGAACGCTTGCTTCAATCTTATCCTCTGCCTCAAATTCATTGCCGCTCCACAGATCGCGGACAACATATCCGTCTGCATAAGGCGTTGTAACAAAGGTTCTGCAAACAATATCTTTAATTGAGTGAGACATTCTTGTTGGAGTTGCCGCTTTATTGAAGAAGCAGACAGCAAATTCGCCGCTTGCAAGCGGTTTTGCCAAAACATCTTCTGCGCCGTTTGTTTTAATCCTGCGGCACTGAACGCCGAGAGAATCCTGGTCAACGGCTATCAGTTCTTTGTTTGTGA
>JAEDGK010000065.1 GCA_016297555.1 Clostridiaceae bacterium | reverse complement strand
TAATCTGCGCAACCTTGTCGCTTGAAGTGCAAACGATTTCCTTAACCTGACTCCCCTTAAAGGACGGATTAACCGACCAGACAAGCGACGCAACGCCCGTTACAACCGGAGCGGACATTGACGTGCCCGACATATCCTGATAATCGGAGTTGATTGAACAACTGTAAATATTTTTGCCGGGAGCCGATATGTCTACGGAAGAGCCGACATTTGAAAAATCAGACTGAATAAATTCAGTTTCATTATATACCTCGGCGCTGCCGACGATTATAATTCTGTCAAGAATTTCCTGAGCCGGCACGGAATTGAAGCCCGTAAATATGTTACCGCTGTTAATCGCGGAGAAATAGCCGTTGTTTTCAGCATCTATGGGATTCCCGAAAAAGTCGCCGTTGCCCGCGGACTGAACGGCAACAAAGTCATAGCCTTTTGAAAGCAAGGATGACATCATCAGAGAAAGTGCCATGGGAACATAAAGCCTTTCGTCTATTGCCGATGAATTTGAAGTTTTTGAAGCAGAGGTTCCGAGAGAGAAATTAATCACCTTTGCTCCCGCCTTTACAAGAGCGGAAAAGCCGAAGAAAATAGCAAGATCCGCATTCCAATACTGGAGAAAATCGGGCATCCAGTCAATACAAATCATCTGAGAATTTTCGCAAATTCCCGAAATGCCGACGCCGTTATTCTGCCTTGCTCCGATTATGCCCGCAACATGAGTTCCGTGAGAATCGGGGGCATTTCTGCCCGCAAGCCTGCTGTTTGGGAAAGATATTTTGCCCGCAAGCTCGGGGTGATCAAGCTGAAAACCCGCATCGGCAATGCCGATATTGATTTTGCTGAAATATGATGAATAGTCCCACGCCTGGCGGGCACAGATTGCTTCAAGCCACCAATTATTTCCGTTGGGCTTCTTTTCGTCCCAAACAACCGGATTTTCGCTGTCATTTCCGAAAGTGTCGTTGGGAGTCATATTTTTATCGGTTTTGTAAGCCAAAACGGGCATTGCAAGCGCAACTCCGTCTTTTTCGCAGATGCTCTTGCATTTCTCAACCGTTTCGTTATAGGTCATATCGGGATATCTGATAACATAGATATCCGCAGGTGCGCTCCAGCCGACAAGAGTCCCCGAGCACGATTTGAAAAGAGCACGCTTTTCAAAAAAGCTCATCTCTCCGTCAATGAAAACCGCAATTTTATTCTTAACATATGCGGTATCTTCGTCAAGCTCAACAACATCTGAGTCCGTAATTTCATTGAGAAAATCAGCTTTGATTGCCTGAGCCGTGAGCGGCAGACCGAATATCATTTCGGAAACGCTGTCAATTACGCTGTTGAGCGACGAATAAGCGACACCGGTTGCCGAAATCAAAAAAGACATAATAAGAGAAATAATTCTGTTTAACACTCCTCAGTTCTCCTTTATTCTTCTTTTATTCTTGCCGAGAAACACCTCGGTCGGTACCTGTGTAAACACTATGGCAATGAACATAATAAGGCAGCCGAAAAGCTCGCGGTGCGACAGGCTCTGGTGAAGAATGAGCCAGCCGAAAATAACCGAGAAAACGGATTCAAGGCAAAGGAGAAGCGATGCAACCGCAGGCTCGGTATATTTTTGACCGAATATCTGAGCCGTAAAAGCAACGCCGCAGCTCATAACGCCCGCATAAAGAAGCGGAACGGCGGCACCCGTTATTTCGCTGATTTTCGGCTCTTCAAAAATAAACATACATATCACGGATAAAGTGCCCGCAACGAAAAACTGAGCGCACGAAAGCGCAACATTATTGACCTTTTTACAGAAATAATCGATAACGAGAATATGAACCGCAAATGCAACGGCGCATAAAATGGTGACAAACTCACCCATACCGACCGAAAAGCCACCCTTGGGTATGCTCAGAAAATAAAGACCGATGACGCCGAGAAAAACGCCGATCCAGACATTAAAGCGCGCTCTTTGTTTAAGAAAAATGCCTATTACGGGCACAAGAACCATATAAAGGGCGGTTATGAAGCCGACCTTGCCGACCTCGATATAATTAAACGCATGCTGTTGAAGATTGCCGCCGATAAAAAGCGGGATTCCGCAGCACAGACCGCCTATAAAAACATCTTTCAGCGGGAAGCTTTTTTTCTCACCCGCGGGAAGACCGGAATTTTCTTTTTTAAAGCTGATTATTACGAGCGGTATCAGAACAATGCCTCCGAGCAAAGTCCTCAGACCGTTAAAAGTGAATGTTCCTATGCTTTTGCCCTCATTCTGCGCCACAAAGGAAAGTCCCCATATAACAGCGGCGAGAATACAATAAAAAGGACCGAGAATCTTATCCTTGCTTTTAATATTTATCACTCCAAAACTGCGGAAACGGAATATCCGATTATTGCAAAAACCGCCCACAGAAAAACTGCGGGCGGTGAAAAAACAAAACATTATTCGGCTGCTTCTTCTGCCGCTTCCTCAGCTGCGGGAGCTTCCTGAGCCTCTGCCTCGGCGGGAGCATCTTCTGCCGCCTCGTCCTCGTCCTTCTCAATGAGAGCACGGATTGAAAGGCTGACACGCTTCTTATCAAAGTCAATAGCGGTGATTTTGCAGGTTACCTTTTCGCCGACCTTGAGAACATCCTGCGGCTTGCTGATATGGCGGTCAGCAATCTGAGAAATATGAATAAGACCGTCAATGCCGGGGATAACTCTTGCGAAAGCACCGAAGGTGGTCATACCGACAACCTCTGCCTCAATAACCGTTCCCTCGGGATAGTTCTTTCTGAGGATTTCCCAAGGATTATCCTCGTCCTTTCTGTAGCCGAGAGAAATCTTTTTGTTTTCAGCGTCAAGAGCCTTTATGTAAACATCGACTTCCTGACCGATTGAGAATACCTCTGAGGGATTCTTAATGCGCTTCCATGACATTTCGGAAATGTGAACCATTCCGTCAACGCCGCCGATATCAACAAATGCGCCGTAATTTGTCATTGACTTAACAACGCCTGTATACTTCTGACCAACCTCTGCCTGTGCCCAGAATGCCTCTGCGGCTTCCTTCTTCTCATCCTTAAGGACGGAACGGATTGAGCCGACAGCTCTTCTGCGCTGCTTGTTAACTTCGATGATGCGGAACTTAACGGTCTTCTTCAGGAGCTCCTCAAGAGGCTCGTCGCGGCGCTCTGTTGCAAGCGAAGCGGGGATGAAAACGCGCACGCCGTTTGAAACGACGAGAACGCCTCCCTTGATAACCTCTGTTACGGTGCCCTCAAGAATTCTGCCGTCTTCCTCGGCGTCAATGATGTCTACCCATGCTTTCTGAGCGTCAAAGCGCTTCTTGGAAAGCATAACGGTACCCTCGGCATCGTTGGTTTTCATAATAATAAGATCGATTTCATCACCGACTTTGAGCTCTTTTGCTGCGTCTGCGTTGGGATCTGCGCTGTATTCATCCATGGGAACGAAGCCGGCATGCTTTCTGCCGATATCAACCTGGATTTCTGTGGGGGTTATACCCATAACAACGCCCTTGACTTTCTGATCCGTGCTCATATTGCTGAGCGAAGCCTCAAGTGCTGCGGAAAAATCCATCTCATCTGCT
Source organism: Clostridiaceae bacterium (assembly GCA_016297555.1). Taxonomy (GTDB): domain Bacteria; phylum Bacillota; class Clostridia; order Oscillospirales; family Acutalibacteraceae; genus CAG-177. The sequence continues at coordinate 7,879 of JAEDGK010000065.1, read as the reverse complement.
GTGTTCGCTGCTTCAGAAGGCACCTCCTCTACCTGAATATTTGTGGTTTCCTTTACGATTTCGGACATTTCTAAAAGTACCTCCTTAATTATTGCGGAGGGGGTTGACGCCCCCGCCGTGACGCCGATTTCGGCGCAGTGGGAAAAATTTATGGTTTTGAGCTCTTCGGCTCTTTCCACCAAATGTGTTTCGCAGTTTTCACTGCACACGGCTTTGAGCTTTGCCGTGTTTGAGCTGTGACGCCCGCCGATAATAATCATCATATCGCATTTTTCGGAAAGCGCGGCAGCTTCGGTTTGCCTTTTTTCGGTTGCAAGGCATATTGTATCAAAAATTTTCGCATTTGTACAGTATATTTTTATTTTTTCTTTACAATTTTTCCATTCATTTTGCGAAAATGTCGTTTGTGAAACAACTATTATTCTTTTTTTGCACAATTCTGTATTTTCGGTCAGAATTTTTTCAAGCTCATCGGAATTTGAGAAAACAAAAGCCTGTCCGCGGCAGTAGCCCCTGATGCCGATAACCTCGGGATGATTGGGGTCTCCCGCAATCAAAACGGGCGTATCCTCCGCAGAATTTTTCAAAACAATGTTATGAATTTTCCTGACAAACGGGCAGGTCGCATCACATACTTCCGCTCCCGCTGCTTCAAGCTGCTCATAAACCTCTCTGCCGACTCCGTGCGCTCTGATTATAACGATTTGCCCGTTCTGCGCCTGAACGGGAGAAGATATTACGCTCAATCCCTTTTTTTCAAGCTGCTCCGTAACAAAAGCGTTATGTATAAGCTCGCCGAGCATAACGGCGCTTCGCCCCGTTTCGGCAACCTCATAAGCCATATTCACCGCCCTGTCAACTCCGAAGCAAAAGCCCGCAGTTTTGGCAAGAGTTATTCGCAATGTCCCTTCCCCCAAAGCTCGGTAATTTCGGACATAACATATTGAGCGCACTCGCGCAGCTCCTCTTTTGAGCTGTCGTCATTTATGCCTAATTTTTCATAAGGAATTACTTCGCCAAATCTTATTGTGAGCTTTGTGTGCTTCTTCATTTCATCGCTCGAATAGATTGAAACGGGCAGAATATCGGCTTTTGCTTCTTTTGCAATAACCGCAACTCCCGTTTTCGCTCTTCCGGGCTTATAGTCCTTTGAGCGGGTTCCCTCGGGAAAAATTCCGAGAACATAGCCCTCTTTTACAATTCTGATGGCGTAATTAAGCGCCTCGGAATCCGCGCCGCCGCGAACAATCGGAAAGCCGTTAAACTTCGTCAGGAAAAACTTAACGATTTTATTCTCAAAAAGCTCTTTTTTGCCCATAAAATGGAGCTGTCTGTCTTCCATTCCGATAGCAATAAATACGGGGTCGAGGGCGCACATATGGTTTGAGGCAAGTATAAATCCGCCCTCCTTGGGAATGTTTTCAAGCCCGACATATTCGATTTTATACTGCAATTTATCGAATATTTTGCCTATCGGGCGCATTCTGTCATAAAACTTGCCTTCCTTTATTTCCGAATAATCGAAGCCTTTCATTATATCTTCTCCTTGATAATTCTGATAATTTCATTTACCGATTTTTCGAGAGTAAATCCCGTTGTGTCGAGAATTACGCTGTCTTCGGCAGGCTTTAACGGAGCCACGGCTCTGTGTGAATCATTATAATCCCTTTTTATTAAATCTTCAAGCACATCTTTATAATTTACCGAGCTTCCTTTTTCGACAAGCTCCTTGTATCTTCTTGCCGCCCTTTCCTCGGGTGAAGCGGTCAGAAAGATTTTTACCTGAGCGTCGGGCAAAACAACCGTGCCTATATCTCTGCCGTCCATAATGCAGTTATTTGCAGCTGCTATATTCTTTTGAAGGTCAAACAAAAAATCTCTGACCTGCGGAACAGCCGAAACATCCGACGCCGCCATTGAAGCCTGCGGAGTTCTGATTTCGAGGGAAACATCCTCGCCGTTGAGCAAAACTCTCTGCTCGCCGTTTTCAAAGGCAAGATCAACGCTTATTCCGCTGAGGCTTGCCGCAACCTGCTCTGCGTTTTTGGTATCCGCTCCGATACGCAGAGCGTTAACTCCGACGGCTCGGTAAAGCGCGCCCGTATCAACATAAATATATCCTATCTCTTTTGCCGCCGCGCGTGAAACCGTGCTTTTGCCTGCTCCCGCCGGACCGTCAATCGCCACATTTATTACTTTACCGTTCATAATCAGCTCTCCGCTCTTCTTTTATTTTTTCGGCAGCGCTTAAACCTGCAAGTCTGCCGGTTGAAAAAGCTATCTGTAAATTAAATCCGCCCGTGTAAGCGTCCGCGTCAATAACCTCGCCCGCAAAATAAAGCCCCTCGCAAAGCTTTGATTCCATCGTTTTGGGGTTAATCTGAGAAACATCAACTCCGCCCGAGGTAACTATTGCCTCGGCTACGGGGCGAAAGCCCGTTACGGTTACTCCCAGCTCTTTAAGAAGCTGAACAAGTCTGCGGCGCTGTTCCTTGGTTATCTGATTGACTTTTGTTGAAAGCCCTATTCCGCTGAGCCTGACGATAACGGGCACAAGCTTTTTGGGCAGAAGTGCATTCAGTGCATTGATAAAATTCTTGTTAGTGTTTTCGGAAAAATCGCGCAGTATTCTGGCGTCAAGCTGCTCGGGAGTGAGCGCGGGCTTTAAGTCGATTAAAATTTTGTATCTGCCGCTTTTCATATTTCTCATATGAGCCGAGGCACTTAAAATCATCGGACCCGAAACGCCGAAATGAGTGAAAAGCATTTCTCCGAAGTCGGTGTAAACCGTTTTTCCGCTTTCCGTATCAATAACCTTTATTGCGGTGTTTTTGAGAGAAAGACCCATTAAATCACTGCAAAATCCCTCATGAATTTCAAGCGGCACAAGAGACGGAAGAAGCTCCGTTATTCTGTGACCCGCCTGCCTTGCAAGCTCGTAGCCGTCGCCCGTTGAGCCCGTTCCCGGATAGGAAAGACCTCCCGTGGCGATTATTATTTTATCGGCATAAATTATTTCGCCGCTCTCGGTTTCTATTCCGACAGTTTTTCCGTTTTCGGTAATCAGCTTTACGGCTCTGCCGTTTATGAAGCGCGCTCTTTCTTTGGCATAGCCCGCAAGAGCGTCAACAATATCAGCCGCATTATCCGACACGGGAAAAACTCTGTTTCCCCTCTCCGTTTTTAGCGCAACGCCCCTGCTCTCAAAAAAATCCATAACATCAGAGGGCATAAAGCGTGAAAACGCTCCGTAAAGAAATCTGCCGTTGCGCGGAACATTCGCCGTCAGTTCCTGAAGTGAGCGGCAGTTATTGGTGACATTGCATCTGCCCTTTCCCGTTATCATAAGCTTTCTTGCGGGGCGTTCACACCGCTCAAGCACAAGCGTTTCTGCTCCCTCGTGCGATGCGCTCCCCGCCGCCATAAGCCCTGCGGCTCCCGCACCGACAACAAGCAAGGAGGTTTTCATTCGTTACCCTCCCCGCCCGTGCTGTAAACATGGTATTCATCCCATATTTTTTCAAGCTCTTTGAAATCGTTGTAAACATCTTCGCGCTTTTCTCTTGCCGACGCCGCTATCAAAGCGTTAATCAGGCTCAGCGGAGCAACAAGAGAATCGACAAAAGAAACCATACTGCTCTTGGCAACCAGAAGATGGGTTGCATACTGCGCTATCGGCGACATCTCACCGTCGGTTATTGAAATAATTGCCGCTCCCCTTTTGCGGGCAAAGGAAAGCGCCTTAACCGTTTGATTTGAATATCTCGGGAAGCTGACGGCTATACACACATCATTGCTCCCTATTCTGAACATCTGCTCAAACATCTCGCTTGCCGCAGAGGTGTCGACCAGAACAACATCTCTATAAAGAAATCTGAAATAAAACGCGGCAAAGCTCGCAAGCGACGCAGAGCTTCTGACGCCGAGAATATATATCTTTTCAGCCCTGTTAATTGCTTCGACGCTTTTGGCAAAAGCCTCGCGCGAAATGCCGTCCCTTGTCGCCTTTATCATTTCAATATCGGCGGCAAAAGCCTTATCAATAAAATCGTCGCCTTCAAAACGACTTGCGGCAACATCCATACGCTGGACGCTCGTGAGGTGGCTTTTAACCATTTCCTGAAGATACTGCTGAAGCTCGGGATAGCCGTCAAAACCGATATGCGACGCAAAGCGGACAACGGTGGATTCGCTCACACCGACCGCCTTGCCGAGATTTGCCGCCGTCATAAACGAAGCCTTTTCATAATTCGTTTTTATAAAATCCGCAATCCGCTTATGACCCTTGGAAAGGCTCGGATAAATGCTGTCAATTTTATCGTGAAAATTCTCTGCCATAAATGTCCCTCTTCTTTTTGGATAATTTGAATTTTACACTAAAAGCCCGAAAAATGCAAGCGGATTTTTGAGTTTTGCAGGATTTCTTTCATTTTGTTTAATTGACTGTGCGTTGAGATTAATGTATAATTAAGGAGCAAAGACGAAATGTGAATTCCGATTATGAAACGCCGATGGGAGCGATAAAATGAAAAAGCTTATTTCTCTGTTTCTGATTTTCTCAATGGCATTATGCCTTGTTTCCTGCGCCGGAAAGCCCGAAATCATCCCCGTCTCCTCTCCTCTTAATATGCTTCGGGTCAACGGCGACGGCTATTTGACCGACGGCAGCGGCATTATACAGCTTCGCGGCGTTAATTTCGGCGGCTGGCTTTTGCAGGAAACCTGGATGTGCCCCGTGATAAGCCTTGACAAAACGGTAACTGTCAAGGACGGCGAGGATGACGGTTGGGCAAATCTTGACACCCTTGAAGCATTTGAAAGCCGATTCGGCAAAGAAAAAACCGCGGAGCTTTTCCGCAGCTATCAGGATAATTATATAACCGAAAGTGACTTTAAAAATGTCAAGAATTTGGGCTTTAACTGCATACGCATACCGTTTTGGTACAGAAACTTTATGGCTGACGAAAACGGAACTTACATAACGGAAAACGACAATGATAATCCCGGCTTTATCAAGCTCGATTGGGCATGCCGTATGGCGGAAAAATACGGAATTTATCTGATATTTGATATGCACGGCTGCCCCGGAGGTCAGAGCGGCGACCATTCCTGCGGAAAATCGGGTCGCAACTACCTTTATAACAGCGAAGAATATCAGCAGATAATGGAAAATCTTTGGGTAAAAATCGCCGAAAGATATAAAGACAGAGCCTGCATAGCGGCTTACGACATTATGAACGAGCCGCTGAACAACGCGGATTCCTCCCACGGCGTATCTGCTGAAAACGCCGCAGACCCGTGGCAGGACACAACGCTCAGAGTTGCGGTTTATGACAGAATGATAAAAGCGATACGCGCCGTTGACCCCGAACACATTATTACCGTTGAGGCGATTTGGCGCTTGGATAAGTTGCCCGACCCGTCGAAAATGGGCTGGACTAATATGATGTATCAGCTCCATTCATATGATTCCGATGAAAAAACAGTAAAGGAGCTTGTTAAATCTCTCGAAAAGGCAAGAAAACGGTATAAAGTTGCCGCATATATGGGAGAATTCAACCCTGCAATTTTTTACTCCGGCTCGGTTTCTATGATGGATAAATCGCTCATCAGCTACACGATGTGGAACTACAAAACAACTTCATACGGAGAATCGGCATGGGGTTTTTACAACAAGGTGCTTACGCTCTCGGACATAGCCGCCCTGTGCCCCGAAGCCGCTCGGGATAAAATTATGAAGCAAGCGGACGGAAAGATTTATTCGCTTGAGGAGCTGACCGACAGCGAGCTGCTCTCACTTTATGAAAAGCTGTGGTCGGCTGAATTGCTCTCAACAGATTCTTACACTCTTAATCAATCCGCCGCAGAGCTGCTCGGATGTAATACACTTTAAAAATTCAATTAAACTCACATAAAAAGCGGCGAGAAATTCTCGCCGCCTTTTTGCATATATTCACATTCTTAATATCTGATGTTTTCATACCAATCCAAAACCGCTTTCAGGTTTTCCTCGCTGACGCGCTCGCCGCCGTGAAGCATCATATCAAGCATATCATCCTCCTCGGGCGTTCTGTCGGGCTTCTCCGCCAATGACTTGCCCACAACTTTTTTCATGGTTTTCATCATAAATTTGTAAATGCCGTGAAGCTTGTTCATATCGAATCCGCCTTGCAATGTAAAAAGCGGCGTTTCGGCAGGTATGGAATTCCTTTTGCATACATCATCAAGCTGTGAGCCTGTTTTTCCCATACCGACTCCGCAGACCGCCTTAACGGAATAACGCTTTGCAGCTTTTGCGTAGCCCGCAATCTCACCCGCTTTAAGCCAACCGAGGTAAATAATCTCCGAGCCGTCGGCAATCTCCCTGCGAGCCTGCTCCGAGGAATAAGCGGGCAAACCCGTTTTATCAGCCAACAACCTTGCATACTTTTCGGTTGTGCCCGTGTTTGATGTAAAAACAATCGCTTTCATTTGAATTACTCCCGAAAATAATATTTATTGTTGCTGATTACTTCTCAAATATTTTTCTCCATTTGAACGAATCTTTAAAAACAAAATGCTTGTCAAGCGCCGCAGATACTTTGCCTATCAAAAATCCGTTGACAAACGCCATAATTATTGTGCCGACGCCCACTCCCCTGAAGCTTCGAAAAATCAAAATAGTCATCACAACCGCAACCAAACAGCTTGCCAAATCATAGCAGGTTTTAAAACGGTTAATATTTATCCCCTTTGCCGCCGAAATCTCCTTGACGATGAGTTCATATGCTTCAGGAGAAATATATGTATGAAAAAACATCGAAACCGCCGCCGCACAGCAGAGCACGCCCAATACAAACCATATTATTCTCTGCCAAAGCTGCTCTGCGGGCAAATATGATATCGGCACGCTCACAGCATCAAGAATAACGCCGTATAAAACCGCCGTAACAATCGAAAACAGATAGCTGATTTTGAATTTTTTCAGCACCAAAGACATCAGGAATATAAGCGCCGCCTGAAGAATATATTCCGCCATTCCGAATGAAAAGAACGGGAAGCTTCTCGACAGCGCAAGATGCAGAATATAAGCCGGCGCAACCACCATTGACACCCCGAAATCGGCAAGAGCCGTCAACGCAACGCTGACCGCCATCAAAACCATTCCGACTGCATATGCAAGCTCGCTTGAAAATGTTTTTTTCAAATCAAAAATCCCCCTGCCGCGTGTGTAAGTGCAGTTTATTTTATCGCAAAAGCAACCGCCTGTCAACAGCAGAGGGAGAATTCATGTATAAGCTATCCTGCTTATAAATTTTATGCTTGCTTATGTTACGACAGAGGTCAGCTATGACAATTTCTGAAAAATGATATTTCAACAATGGGACTATGAATCTGTTAGCTTGACAGCTTGGTAAATGAAAGTAAAGAGTGAACAAGTAAGAATCATAAAGTGAAAAATGTCTCATATTAGAATCATACATTAATCGATAAGCAGTTCGACAAATTGGAATTTTTCTATTTCTACAAACCCCAGTCTGTCGTGACGATTATATCAGATCCGATATGAAATAACAATCAGGTGCAGGTGTCCCGCCCACACTTTTTCACTGTTCACTATTACTTCTTACTTTCCAAAAATCCCGACCGAAGTCAGAGAAAAGTGAAAAGTGAAGAGTGAAGAGGTAAAAAGTAAAATCCCGCCCGCAAAAATGCGAACGGGATTTTTGGAGGTGCCACCCAGATTTGAACTGGGGAATCGAGGTTTTGCAGACCTCTGCCTTACCACTTGGCTATGGCACCGAATATTAAATTATATTCATAAAATCCGATTTTATGAAAAAAATGGAGCGGATGACGAGGCTCGAACTCGCTACCTCCACCTTGGCAAGGTGGCGCT
>JAEDGK010000064.1 GCA_016297555.1 Clostridiaceae bacterium | reverse complement strand
AATTCGGAATTGGTGAATTACGAAAACACAGCTCCGGTAGGGAACGCTGTCCTCAGCGTTCCGTGGGAATTTGCTATATGTTTGCGTTAATTCCGGGACGATGTGGGCATCGTCCCCTACGATGCCGCTTTTCGCGGACAGCCGCAAGGGCTGTCCCTACGAATTGCACCGCAAAAACACATATATTCGGGTACGGGCAAAGCCCGTCATTAATTCCGCATTATGAATTCCGAATTATTTTGCAGCTTCGGCAAGCTCTCTGAGCCTGCTTATGGCTGCCGCCGCGTCGGCAGCTCCGAAAACCGCGCTGCCCGCAACAAAAACATTTGCCCCTGCGGCGGCGGCGGTTTCAACCGTTTTTTCGTTTATCCCACCGTCAACCTGAATATCAATGTCAATGCCTCTGCGCTCGGTTTCACGGCGCAGGGCTTTTATTTTATCCATCGTTTCGGGCATAAAGGACTGCCCGCCGAAGCCCGGCTCAACCGTCATAACAAGCACCATTGAGAGACTGTCAAGCAGAGGAAAAACCTGCTCAACGGGCGTGTTCGGCTTAACGCTGATTCCCGCCTTACAGCCGCAGTCGATTATTTTTTCAACCGTTTCGGCGGCGGGAGACGAGCTTTCTGTATGAAAGGTTATGATATCCGCGCCCGCTTTTGCAAAGTCCTCAATATATTTCAAAGGCTCGTCTATCATCAGGTGAACATCAAAAACAAGCTGTGTTTTATTTCTTATGCTTTTTATAATCGGTGCGCCGAAGGTGATGTTCGGAACAAAGCGGCCGTCCATAACATCAAGGTGAAGATAATCCGCTCCGCTCTCCTGCATCCTCGCCGCTTCCGCTCCGAGAGCCGAAAAATCGCTTGCAAGCACCGACGGAGAAATTTTAATCATCGGGCATTCCTCCCCATATTACTATATATTAACTTATTATATCAGCTTTGCTCGGCAAGGTCAACATTTTCCCCGCAAGTTCATACAAACTTCAAAAAGCTACCGTTTTCAACATAGTATATTGGCGATCTGTTACTATTTTGTAACTATTTATCGGAAAATTGAAACATTTTATCCATTCTTTTGAAACATTGCCGTGCGATAATGAGGTCACAAAAAGATAACCAACGAAAGGAAGTTCCTTATGAATATTCTCGTAACATTAAATTCAGGCTATGTGTATCCGCTCACGGTTATGCTTCATTCCATGATGCAGACCAATCCCGCCACCCGCTTCACAATTTATGTGGCTCACTCCTCGCTGACTCCCTCGGACTTTGCAAAAATCCGCGCAAGCGTTGACCCCGGCCGATGCAGGATAGTCGGCATTGCCGTTCCCGATTCGCTTTTCGGCGAAGCCGCCTGCAAAAAACGCCTTTCAAAAGAAACATATTACAGACTATATGCCGCCGAATTTCTGCCGCGCGAGGTCAACAAAATCCTCTATCTCGACCCCGATATAGTCATAAACGGAAATTTAAATGAGCTTTATTACACCGATATGGGCGACAAGCTTTTTGCCGCCGCAAGCCATAACAACAGCCTTATAAACAGCTTTAATATCCGCCGCCTCGGAATGGACAAGAACAGCAAATACTCCAACGCGGGAGTTATGCTGATAAACCTTGCCCTGCTCCGCTCCGAAAACCGCACCGAGGAGCTGATGGATTATCTTGAAGAAAACAACAGCCGCCTGCTGCTTGAGGATCAGGATGTTTTCAACGCTCTTTACAGCGGCAGAACGCTCAGCCTTGACCCGAATATCTTCAATATGGACGAGCTGACCTTTACAAGGCTCAAACGCAGACTCGGCTACGGCGGGGCAATGAATTTTGCGAGAAACAGAACGGTTATTATCCATTTTAACGGCAAAAATAAGCCTTGGAACGGCGGCTATAAAGGCAACTTATCGGAATTCTTTGAAAGAAACAGAGAGGGGAGAAACAATATATGTACTCTTTACCGCGAGGTCGGCTGATGCCTATGTTCAAGGTTCGTGAAATCAAGCTGACAAAGCAGCAAAAGGTTTCGCTCGTGTGTGCGGCGATTTCGGCGACAGCTTTTGTTGCGCTGTTTGTATTTTTCGGCGGGCAGATGCTTGACATTGTGCGCGAGCCGTCAATTTTCAAGGCTTATCTGAACCGTTTCGACGGCTTTTCCGCGCTTGTTTTTGTGGGAATACGGGCATTGCAGACAGTTGTAAAAATAATCCCCGGTGAGCCGCTTGAAATCGGAGCAGGCTTTGCTTTCGGCACTTTCGGCGGGCTTGCGCTCTGCCTTATCGGCTCGGCGATAGGCTCTGCGGCAATAATTTTTCTTTCAAAAACTCTCGGATTGAAATTTGTTACGCTCTTTATATCGGAAGAAAAGCTTCGCTCATTCCCGTTTCTCAAAAGCTCCGATAAAATGTATCTTCTGCTTTTCATCATCTATCTCATTCCCGGAGCTCCCAAGGATTTGATAACCTACGCGGCGGTTTTCACGGATATGAAGCTGTGGAAGTTCTTTTTGATAACCGGATTTGCCCGAATTCCGTCCATAATAACCTCCACAATGTGCGGCGCGTCTCTCGTTGAAAAAAATTATCTTGCGGCGGCTGTGATTTACGGCGCAACGCTGCTAATGACGGGTATCGGCGTGCTTATCTACCGCCGAATTTCGGCAAAATGCGAAAAAAATTAAATCTGCTCTTTTTTCAGGCGCGTGTTGCGGCTTTATGCCCGCGATATGCGCCTGAAGCGATTTTTTCTGCACAATTCATAAAAATATACTTTACAAATTTGTAATTTTATTACATAATATATAGCAGACGCCTATTTATTGAAAGAGGAAAAAGAAATGAACGAAAAAAAGGAAGGAATGCCGTCTAAAAATTCTGCGGGCAAAAATCTGGCGCTGATACGCCGATTTTTCCCGTATCTCAAAAAACACCTTGCCACGGAGCTTGCCGTGCTCGCCTGCGCCATAACCTCCGCCGCCTGCGAGGTTATTCTGCCGCTTGTTGTCAGGCGGATAACCGATACGGGCGTAAGCGACCCCGCGGGGCTGACTGTTCAGCTTATAGCGGGCATCTGCGCCGCCTACATAGCGCTCCGCGGGCTTGACTGCATTGCCAACTACTGCCAGTCTTATTTCGGCCACATAATGGGCACAAAGGTTGAAAACGCAATGCGCGAGGATATGTTTGACCACATTCAAACGCTGTCCTTCACCTTTTTTGACAACACAAAGGTCGGTCAGCTTATGAGCCGAATGACCTCTGACCTTTTCGATGTTGCCGAATGGGCGCATCATTTTCCCGAAATGGTGCTGATGACCGTTGTGAAATTCGCCGCAAGCTTTTATATCTTCGCCTCAATGGATATCCGCTTTGCCGCCGCCGTTTTCATAATGCTTCCGCTGATGATAATTCTGACGAAGCATTCAAGAGAAAAAATGCGAGAGGCTTTCAAAATGGGCAGGCATCAGGTCGGCGAAATAAACGCAAGGCTTGAGGACAGCCTGCTCGGCGTGCGCGTTGTGCGCTCCTTTACCAATGAAGAAACCGAGCGTGAGAAGTTTATGGAGGGCTGTTCCGAATATGTTCGGGTCAGGAACAGAAGCCATAAATATATGTCGCAGTTTCACGCGACGGTCAGGCTTCTTGACGGCATAATGTATATTGCCGTTGTTGCAATGGGCGCTCTGCTGATGAGATCGGGCGCAACCACTCCCGGCGATTTTGCGGCGAGCCTGCTGCTCATTTCAACCCTGCTCGGCTCAATCAGAACCATCGTTGATTTCAGCGAGCAGTTCAGCCGAGGCATAACGGGATTTGAGCGCTTTGCCGAAATAATGGATGTTAAGCCGGATATAACCGACAGCGAAAACGCCGAGGATATTGAAAATGTGCGCGGAGATATCGAATTCCGCGATGTTTCATTCAGATATGTCAAGGGCGAAAAGGAAATACTCAACAATCTCAGCCTTCATATCGCTCCGGGCGAAAGCATTGCGCTTGTAGGTCCGAGCGGCGGCGGAAAAACCACGCTGTGCAACCTTATTCCGAGATTTTATGAAACGGAGAGCGGAGAAATTCTGCTTGACGGCAAAAACATAAAAGATATAACCCTGCGTTCCCTGCGCTCAAATATCGGCGTTGTCGCTCAGGATGTTTATCTGTTTTCGGGCACAATCCGCGATAATCTGATTTACGGCAAGGCGGACGCCACCGATGACGAAATAATCGAAGCCGCCAAAAAAGCGGGTGCACACGAATTTATCAGCGCCCTGCCCAACGGCTACGACACCTATGTGGGCGAGCGCGGTCTGAAGCTTTCGGGCGGTCAGAAGCAGCGCATTTCAATAGCGCGCGTGTTCCTGAAAAATCCGCCCGTTCTGCTGCTTGACGAGGCGACCTCTGCGCTCGATAACGAGAGCGAAAAGCTCGTTCAGGAATCTCTTGAGCGGCTCGCAAAGGGCAGAACAACCCTCACCATCGCCCACCGCCTGACGACCATCAGAAATGCCGACAGAATTCTCGTTTTGACCGAGGACGGCATCGCCGAGCAGGGCACTCACGAGGAGCTTATGCGCCTGAACGGCATCTACGGCAAAATGTACAGTATGTACGCGACGATGTGAAAATACAATCTCACGGAACGCCGAGGACGGCGTTCCCTACCGGAGCTGTGTTTTCATAGTTTAACTTGTAGGGGTCGGCGTCCTCGACGACCCGAAAATTAAAGTCATCAACTTTCAGCATATAAAAAATCTTAAAAAAGGAAGGTACAGCTATGCTTAAAAACATTTCACCCATAATCTCCCCCGAGCTTCTCAAAATTCTTATGGAAATGGGTCACGGCGATGAAATCGTTATCGGCGACGGCAATTTCCCCGCCGCCTCAATCGCTCAGAGACTTGTTCGCCTTGACGGTCACGGCGTTGACGAAATCCTTGCCGCGATTCTCAAGCTTATGCCGCTTGACACCTATGTTGAAGCCCCCGTTGCCCTTATGGATAACGGCGACGCTTCCAACCCGCCCCCGATTTGGAGCGACTATAAAAAGACGATAGCCGCCGAGGAGGGCGAAAAAAACATTGAGCTTGTGGAGCGTTTCGCTTTTTATGAAAGAGCCAAGAAGGCTTACGCCGTTATCGCAACGGGTGAAACCGCCATTTACGCCAACATAATTCTCAAAAAGGGCGTTGTTATTCAATAATCACGGCGAAAGGATACCACTATGAATAAACGAGTTTTGGCAATCGATTTCGGCGCGTCGAGCGGTCGTGCAATTCTCGGCAGCTTTGACGGCGAAAAAATAACTCTTGAGGAAGTCCACCGCTTCTCAAACGACCCCGTAAAGGTCGGCGACACAATGTATTGGGATGTTCTGCGCCTTTTCTATAACATCAAGCAGGGTCTTATTAAGGCTCAGCTTGCGGGCGGCTTTGACAGCGTTGGAATTGACACCTGGGGCGTTGATTTCGGGCTTATGGATGAATTCGGCTGCCTGATTGAAAACCCCGTTCATTACCGCGACCCGCGCACAAGCGGCATGATTGAGGAATGTGCAAAAATAATCCCCAACAGCGAGTTTTACTCCGCAACGGGAATTCAGTTTATGGAGCTGAACACGGTTTATCAGCTCTGCGCGCTCAAAAAATACCGCCCGCATATGCTCGACAGAGCAAGCAGGCTGCTCTTTATGCCCGACCTTTTCGGCTATATGCTCACGGGCAAAATGACAACCGAATATTCAATCGCAACCACATCTCAGATGATTGACCTCAAAACCAAAAAATGGGCTGTCGGTCTGCTTGACAGGCTCGGAATTCCGACCCGCCTGCTCGGCGAAATCGTTCCGTCGGGCACGGTGCTCGGCAAAATCCGCGGCGATATCTGCGAAGAATGTGGCATAGGCGAGGTCAATGTGGTCAGCGTCTGCGGTCATGATACCCAAAGCGCAATAACTGCCGTTCCGTGCGAAAGCGGCAATTTTGCGTTCATTTCAAGCGGCACATGGTCGCTTTTCGGCACGGAGCTTGACGAGCCGATAGTCAACGAAAAATCGCTTGCAATGAATGTAACCAACGAGGGCGGCTGTGACTCAAAGGTCGGCTTCCTCAAAAACATAATCGGGCTTTGGCTCATTCAGGAAAGCCGCCGCCATTGGAACAGGCACGGAAGCGATTATTCCTATGCCGACCTCGAAAAGCTTGCGCTTGCAGCAGAGCCTTTCAAATGCTTCATTGACCCCGACGCGCCCGAATTTGTGCCTCACGGAAACATACCCGAAAGAGTGCGCGAATATTGCCGCAAAACCAATCAGCCCGTTCCCGAGAGCGTGGGCGAGGTTATGCGCTGCATCTATGAGAGCCTTGCGATGAAATACCGCCTGACCCTTGACGAGCTTGAAGAATGCACGGGCAAAGCCTACCCTGCAATTCATGTTATCGGCGGCGGCACAAAGGATACGCTCCTTTGCCGAATGACCGCTTCTTCCTGCGGCAGAACCGTTGTTGCAGGGCCTATTGAAGCCACCGTTCTCGGCAACATCGCCGTGCAGCTTCTTTCCTGCGGCGCGGTTGAAAGCGTTTCTCAGGTGAGAAAAATAATCAGAGCAAGCGAAAAAACCGTGGAATATTCCCCCGAAAACCCCGACGCATGGTCGTCAGCCTACGAGAGATTCAAAGCGGTTGTGAAGTAATATAAAATCACTAATCTAAACATAATTTCATCCAACAGAAAGGAAGATAACAATGGCAAAAAGCAGACTTATCGGCGATTATCCGGTTATCGGTATTCGCCCTATCATTGACGGCAGGAGAGGTCCTCTTAAAGTCAGAGAATCCCTTGAGGAGCAGACAATGAACATGGCAAAAACCGCCAAGGCTCTTTTTGAGGAAAATCTCCGCTATTCCAACGGCGAGCCCGTTAAGGTTGTTATTTCAAACACAACCATCGGCAGAGTTGCCGAGGCAGCCGCCTGCGCCGCTCAGTTCAAAAAGGAGGGCGTTGACATCACTCTTTCCGTAACTCCCTGCTGGTGCTACGGCGCTGAAACAATGGATATGGATCCCAACACAATAAAGGGAGTTTGGGGCTTTAACGCCACCGAGCGCCCCGGCGCAGTTTATCTTGCCTCCGTTCTTGCGGCTCACGCCCAGAAGGGTCTGCCCGCATTCGGCATTTACGGCAAGGATGTTCAGGACGCCGACGACACAACTCTCCCCGATGATGTTAAGGAAAAGCTGCTCCGCTTTGCAAGAGCCGCCGTTGCCGCCGCCACAATGAGAGGCAAGTCATATCTTCAAATCGGCTCTATCTGCATGGGCATTGCCGGCTCGTCAATCGACCCGAATTTCATCGAAGAATATCTCGGCATGAGGGTTGAATCCGTTGATGAGGTTGAAATCATCCGCCGAATGACGGAAGGCATTTATGACGAGGAAGAATTCCAAAGAGCGCTTAAATGGACTAAGGAAAAGTGCAAAGAGGGCTTTGACAAGAACCCCGAATTCGTCAGAAAGAGCGACGAGCAGAAAGAAAAGGATTGGGAATTCACCGTTAAAATGATGTGCATTATCAAAGACCTTATGAACGGCAATCCCAATCTTCCCGAGGGCAGAGAAGAAGAAACCGTCGGTCACAATGCAATCGCCGCCGGCTTCCAGGGTCAGAGACAGTGGACGGATTTCTATCCCAACGCCGACTTTGCCGAGGCTATGCTCAACACCTCATTTGATTGGAACGGCACAAGAGAGCCTTACATTCTTGCTACCGAAAACGATGTTCTCAACGGTCTCGGTATGCTGTTTATGAAGCTCCTGACCAACAGACCTCAGATGTTTGCCGATGTCCGCACCTATTGGAGCGCGGATTCAGTTAAGAGAGTAACCGGCTATGACATTGAGGGCGTTGCAAAGGATGCGGGCGGATTTATCCACCTTATCAACTCAGGCGCTTGCTGCCTTGACGCCTGCGGCGAGGTCAAGGACGAAAACGGCAACGGCATAATCAAGGAATGGTATAATGTTACCGACGAGGACGCTGAAAAAATCCTTGCCGCAACCACTTGGAACGCAGCCGACAACGGCTATTTCAGAGGCGGCGGATTCTCCTCACGCTTCCTTACCAGAGCACAGATGCCCGCAACAATGATTCGCCTTAACATAGTCAAGGGTCTCGGCCCCGTTCTTCAAGTCGCCGAGGGCTGGACTGTCAATCTGCCCGACGAGGTTTCCGATATCCTCTGGAAGAGAACCGACTACACCTGGCCCTGCACTTGGTTTGCACCGAGATGCGACGGCAAAGGCCCGTTCAAATCGGCTTATGACCTGATGAATAACTGGGGCGCAAACCACGGCGCGATTTCCTACGGCCACATCGGCGCGGACATCTTGACCATGGCTTCAATTCTCAGAATTCCCGTTGCTCTCCACAATGTTCCCGAGGAGAAGATTTTCCGTCCCGCCGCATGGGGCGCATTCGGAACAAAGGATCTCGAGGGTGCTGATTTCAGAGCCTGCGCCGCCTACGGTCCGATGTATAAATAATTCATATAACGCAATAAAAACCGCTTTAATTTTTCAAGGCGGTTTTTTCTTGTGAATCAATAATCCGATAATTTAAAACCCGAGTTGACAGTATTTATTCGCGTGATATAATTAAAGCAAAACTCTGCCTGACGGCTTCGCAAACACCCGCCCCCTGCTTCCAGCAAAAACCTGTTGATTTTTCTGCGGTTTCCGCTATACTTTTAATATAAATGCAGTGCCGTTTACGGCGACGACCCGCGAAATAATTCGGATTTCGTAATGCGTAATTCGGAATTAATGACGGGCTTTGCCCGTACCTGTTTTATATATGTTTTCTGGGTGGCATCGTAGGGAACGCTGTCCTCAGCGTTCCGCGGAAAATTCGTAATGCGGAATCGTGAAAACACTACAATTTATTTATCGGGCAATGTAGGGCGGCTTGCCCACAAGCCGCCGTTAAATTCGCTGTGTTCTTTCGGAACGCCGAGGACGGCGTTCCCTACGGAAATTTGCGTTAATTTTGGGACGATGTGGGCATCGTCCCCTACAAAATGTCGCCGTAAGCTTGCGGTTACATTAGCCTCCTTTGGCAAAGGAGGTGGCACGGCGAAGCCGTGACGGAGGATTGGAGAATAAAAAAATAATCATTTTTCGGCGGGAGCAAGCCCCCGCCCTACTCTGAACGAGGATATTTTGTATTGTTGATTATCGGATTACGAAATATAATCGGTCATAGGCGAAGCCTATCCGAAATTCCGAATTACGCATTACGAATTCCTCATTAGTTTTGGTACGATGCCCACCTCGTCCCAAAATCAACACAAATTTAAACGGAGAGCTTATGATAGGAAAAGATGTTGAACTGATTGAATATTCCGAAAAGGTTGACCTTGCAAACTGCCTGACCCATGCGCTCGGGGCGGTTCTGTCTGTTGCAGGGCTGGCTATGCTTTTATACAAGGCTCAGGGCGCGCGCGAAACCGTTTCGGCTGTGATTTACGGTCTGTCGCTGATAGCCGTTTATACCGTTTCGGCGGTATATCACGGGCTGCCGCGCGGCGAAGCCAAACGCATAGCAAGGCTTGCTGACCACTCCACCATTCCCACCCTGATTGCAGGCACGGCAACCCCATGCGCCCTGCTCACGCTTTATCAAATCAGCGTGCCGCTCGGACTTCTTGTGCTGATTTTGGCGTGGTTTTGCGCGGTTTTCGGATTCATTTCAAAATTGTTTTTCTTTGAGAAGCTGAAAGCCCTCACAATGGCGGTATATATCGTTTCCTGCGCCGTTATGCTCCTGAGCGCCGTCCCCGTGCTCGGCAGTATCGATAAAACCGCCTTCGCGGGTCTGGTTTTGGGCTGTGTGCTCTATCTTATAGGCGCAATTCTTTGCGGACTCGGCAAAAAACGCCCGCGACTACATATTATCTTCCACATTTTCGTTCTCCTCGGCAGTATTGTTCACTTTGCCGTTATTTATAAGTTTGTGCTGTGAGAAATCTGCCAACAAAAAAAAGAAACCGCAGACGTTCCGAATTATCACGGGTGTCTGCGGCATTTTTTATTTCAATTCGCACGGCAAAGCGGTTGAAGAATTCCTTTTGAACAATATATATTGATTGCCTTTTCTATAAAATCCTCGGTAACATCAAAAAGCTCCGCGAGCGCCCAAAGCTCAACCACTCCGCATTTAAGCGCGTAAATCAACTCCTGTGCAGGCACGAGCCGAGACGCCGCCCAGCAGTCCGCACGCAGCTCATGTTTTTCACGGATGTCAAAATCCGAATACGCATTATAAAACGAGCCTGTTTCGCAATGACCGATTTCATGGGCAAGATGCACCCGCTCCTCGGCTTCGGTTTCAATTTCAAACGGGTCAATGCCGATATAGCAGCTTCCCGAGCTTGTCATCGCCGAAACAGAATGTGTTTTGGGCAAATCACAGCATATGATTTCCGTGCCGCTGTTTGCCGCAATTTCATAAAGCTCACTTGTTCTCGTTTTTCTGCGCCTCCCTCGCTTCAACATATTTTGCGAAATTGACAACCTCCTGCCACATTTCGTCCGTCACCTCACCTGCGCCCGAAAAAAGCGCAACCTTTGCCGCCTCCACATTATCTTTTTCCTGCGTTTTGCCGCCGAGGCTGTCTATCGAAACGCCGAAAAGCTCCGCAAGGCATTGGAGAGTTGAAAAAATCGGCGTTTGAAACCCTGTTTCCCATTTGCTGACCATAACTCGGTCGGTTTTCAGCCCGAATTCGCTGTTGAGCCGCTGAGAAAGCTCGGTTTGCGTCATTCCTTTTTCTTTTCGTAATGCTTTGATTTTTTCACCAAGCATCTCAATCACCTCGGCTATATCATATCACAAATGTGTCTTAAACGCAACATTTTTTTGAAATTTTTTAAAAATTGTATTGACAACGACTACTTTTGCCGTTATCATATTAGGTGTCGAGTGCGACACGATTTGCGATGAACCGTGAATATTGTTAATTAATCGGCGTAGGGCATTGTTGATTACCGTTTTTCGGGCGACCACGCAGGGTCGCCCCTACTCGGGACGATGTGGGCATCGTCCCCTACAAAATGTCGCCGTAAGCTTGATGTTACATTAGCCTCCTTTGGCAAAGGAGGTGGCACGGCGAAGCCGTGACGGAGGATTGGGGAAAAAATAATCATTTTCACGGCGGCTTGTGGGCAAGCCGAAAAAACACAGTCTGTTTTATGGAGAAAATCAATCCTCAGTCCTACGGACAGCTCCTTTTCTAAGGAGCCCATAGCAGAAAGCTTGCTGTTGATATTAGCCTCCTTTGGGCAAAGGAGGTGGCACGGCGAAGCCGTGACGGAGGATTGGAAATAGAAAATAATCATTTTTTCGGCGGCTTGTGGTCAAGCCGCCCTACTCTCACCTTTTACCTATTCACTATTACTTCTTACCTCAAATCGCCCCCGCCCTACGCTGCGGGAAATACTTCACGTTATTGATTACGGTATTTCGGATTGTTTTCGCGGGTCGTCGAGGACGCCGACCCCTACAAATGCCGCCA
>JAEDGK010000063.1 GCA_016297555.1 Clostridiaceae bacterium | reverse complement strand
GGCATCGGAGCAGCATATTATTGCCGAGGCTGCCGAGAAATTCGGAAGCGGCGAGGTTACAATGACTTCAAGGCTCACTCTGGAAATTCAGGGCGTTCATTATGCCGATATTGAAGAGCTTATTGCCTATCTCAACGAAAACGGACTCATCACGGGCGGCACCGGCTCGCTTGTCCGCCCCGTGGTTTCCTGCAAGGGAACAACCTGCCAATACGGCCTTATTGATACTTTCGGGCTCAGCGAAAAGATACACGAGCGCTTCTATCTCGGATATCACGGAGTAACTCTGCCGCATAAGTTCAAAATCGCCGTCGGCGGCTGCCCCAATAACTGCGTCAAGCCCGATTTGAACGACCTCGGAATTATAGGTCAGCGAATCCCTGTTATTGATGCTGAAAAATGCAAGGGCTGCAAAAAATGTCAGGTTGAAAACGCCTGCCCGATTAAAGCCGCAAAGCTTGAGGACGGAAAGCTTGTAATTAATGCGGATTGCAATAATTGCGGACGCTGTAAGAGCAAGTGCCCCTTCGGAGTTATTCCCGAATATACGGACGGCTATAAGATTTACATCGGCGGCAGATGGGGCAAGAAATACGCAAACGGCAGACCTCTTGAAAAAATATTTACCTCCGAAGAAGATGTTATGGATGTGGTTGAGAGCGCAATTCTGTTCTTCCGCGACGAGGGAATTTCGGGCGAGCGTTTTGCGGATACGATTAAGCGCTTGGGCTTCGACTATGTTCAGGATAAGCTGATTAATAACAGAATTGATAAAACAGCTGTTCTCAATAAAACAGTTAAAGGCGGTGCTACCTGCTGATGAAAAGATTAATCGCCGCTTTAACGGCGTTGACGCTATTGGCTTTTTGCGGCTGCTCGGCGCAAACCGATAACGCTTCATCTTCGGAAGATAACGGTGTCGTTACTTTTACCGATGCGTTAGACAGAGAAATCACCGTCAGCAAAAATCCCGAGCGCGTTGCCGCCCTCATCGGAAGCTTTGCGGATGTGTGGCTGCTTTCGGGAGGAGAGGTGTGTGCCGCCGCCGAGGACGCTTGGGACGATTTCGGGCTTGAGCTCGGAGATGCGGTTAATATAGGCGGCGCTCATTCGCCGAGCCTTGAAGCCCTGCTTTCGGCAAATCCCGATTTTGTAATCGCCAGCGCCTCAACCTCGGCTGATGTTGAGCTTAAAGAATCGCTTGAAAACGCAGGAGTAACTACGGCGTATTTTGATGTTGACTGCTTTGAAGATTATCTTTCAATGCTCGATATCTGCACCGATATTACAGGCAGAAAAGACCTCTTTGAGAAAAACGGCAAAAGTATTGAATCGCAAATAAAGGCAATCAAGGATGAATGTTTGAATTCGGATTTAACCGAAGAAGAGCGCACGGTGCTTTTGCTCAGAGCTTCCGCAAGCTCGGTTAAGGCAAAGGGCAGCGAGGGTACTATACTCGGAGAAATGCTTTCCGACCTCGGCTGTATCAACATTGCGGACAGCGACAAATCCTTGCTTGAAAATCTGAGCGTTGAAAGCGTTATCCGCCGTGAGCCTTACCGCATTTTTGTGGTCACAATGGGCGATGACACGGAAAAGGCTCTGGATAATCTGACAAGGATGATGAAAGAAGATCCCGCTTGGGGTTCGCTTGAAGCAGTTAAAGAAAACAGAATGCATATTATGGACAGAAGGCTGTTCAACATCAAACCGAATGCAAAATGGGCGGAATCTTATGAAAAACTCGGTGAAATATTGCTTGAAAAAACCAAATAAAATAAAGCGGTTGTATTTTGCGGGCTTTTTATTTGTCGGAATAGCAATAATAACGGGGCTTATGCTCGGAAGCACGCGGCTGACCTTTACCGAAATAGGTCAGGCTTTTACAAACGGCTTTGATTTTTCGGCGGGTACGCGGATTTTTGCTTATGTCAGGCTCCCGAGAACGACGGCGGCTCTGGTTTGCGGAGCGGCGCTTGCCGTTTCGGGCGCAGTAATTCAGGGCGTGCTTGCCAACCGCCTTGCTTCACCGAGCATAATAGGCGTTAATTCGGGCGCGGGGCTTGCGGTAACAATATGCACGGCTCTCGGAATTTACGGCGGCTGGCGGCTTTCGGTGTTTTCATTCCTCGGCGCTTTTGCGGCGGTGATGCTCGTGAGCCTCGGCTCCCGCAAATGGGGAGCTTCACGCGGCACGGTTATACTCATCGGCGTTGCTATGAACAGCTTGCTTGCGGCGTTTTCAGATACAATAGTAACATTTATGCCGAATGTCGGCGTTATGAGCAACGATTTCAAAATCGGCGAGTTTTCGGGTGTGACTTATCAAAAGCTTATTCCCGCCGCTTTGATAATTTCGGTTGCCGTAATTGTGCTGCTTACCTTGACAAACGAGCTTGATGTTCTGACCTTGGGGGAAGACAACGCCAAGGGTCTCGGTATGAACACATCGGTTATGCGGGTTTTGTTTTTGCTTTTGGCGGCGCTTCTTGCGGGCTGTGCCGTGAGCCTTGCGGGGCTTTTGTCATTTGTCGGGCTTATTGTTCCGCACGCGGTCAGGCGGCTCGCAGGCAGTAAATCCTCGCATTTGCTCGGGCTTTGCACCCTGTTCGGAGCGGCTTTTGTGTGCCTTTGCGACACAATCGCAAGAACGGCGTTTGCCCCTTATGAAATTCCCGTTGGTATTATTATGGCGTTCCTCGGCGCTCCGTTCTTTGTGTTTATTCTGGTTAAGGGCAAAGGGGGTCACGCCCGTGATTGAGCTTAAAAATATAACTGCAGGATATGACGGAAAAACCGTTTTAAGCGGTGTTTCGCTTTCAATCCCGAAAGGGAAACTGATTTCCGTAATCGGCACAAACGGTTCGGGGAAAAGCACTTTGCTGAAAACGGTTGTCGGTATCATCGCGGCGAAAGCGGGCGAAATCGTCATTGACGGCAGAGCATCTGCGGAATTATCCCGACAGGATACCGCAAAGAAAATCGCATATCTTGCTCAGGGCAAGAGCGTGTCCGATATGACGGTTGAGCAAATGGTGCTCCACGGCAGATTTCCGCATCTGAGCTATCCGCGCAGATATGGCGAAAAAGACAGAGAAGTTGCCTTTGAAGCATTAAAACAAATGGGGCTTGATGAACTTGCGGGCAGACCTTTATCCTCGCTTTCGGGCGGAATAAGGCAAAAGGCATATATTGCAATGGCTCTGGCGCAGGATACCGAATATATTCTTCTCGATGAGCCTACCGCTTACTTGGATATTTACAATCAGATTGAGCTTATGAATATTCTGAAATCTCTTGCACAGGCGGGGAGAGGCGTTGTCACCGTAATGCACGACCTGCCTTTGGCGTTTGAATTTTCAGACGGTATTGCGGTTATTAATAACGGCAGAATTGCCGCCTGCGATACGCCCGAAAATATTTGCACAAGCGGCATTGTGAAAGAGATTTTCGGAACGGAGCTTAGGTATTCTGAAACAGAGGGCACATATTATTATAAATACAGACTGTGACAGCTAATAAAAAGCGGAGACCTGCAAATGCAAGTCTCCGTTTTTTACTTAAAAATCCCTGTCAATAACCATCTGGCGGTAGTCGAGAAATTCAAAGCCGAGGCGTTCATAAAGCTTTTTTGCGCCCTCGTTTTCATCGCCGACTTCAAGGCGCAGTCTTTTGATTTTGCCCTTGAATTCGTCCTTTAAAAAGTCGAAAAAGCGGCTGCCAATGCCCAGCCCTCTGAAATCTGAGTCCACATAAAGCTCCTCAATCCATGCCGCCATACCGCCGACCTCTGTTTCAAATTTCATTGAAATCATGGCGTAGCCTGCAGGCTTTCCGTCACACTCAAACATATAACCTTTGACTGCATGGGGAATTTTAACTGCCGCGTCAAAGCTTGCAAGCATCACCTCGTCCGGCGGGAAGTGGAGCACGGCGGGCGGAGCGTAGAATTTTTTAACCATTCTGAAAAATTCGTCTCTGTCTGACGGCTTAAACTGTCTGAAACTGATTTCCATAATATCCATCCTTTTTTCTTGTTCTTAAAAAATTCGGAAAATTTCGATAAAGCAAGCTTATTTTAAACTGAATCGCAGAAAAAGCAAAATATTTCTTGCTTTTTACTTGACAGTTCCGAAAATTATGTTATTATATAAATGATATATAATGCTTTTGCGGTATTAAAAAGAGGGGTGACGCCATGGACTCCGTTGATGTAAAAATCATTGAGTGCCTTAAAGCCAATTCGCGTGAAAATGCTTCGGTTATCGGCAGCAAAGTCAATATGTCGGTTTCCGCGGTCATCGAGCGCATTAAGAAGCTTGAAGCAAGCGGAATTATCAAGCAATATACCGTTGTGCTCGATAATGACAAACTTGGGCTTGATTTAACGGCTTTTATTTCGGTCAGCATGGAGCATCCGAAATATAACGACGGCTTCGTTGAATTTGTTATGTGCCATCCTCAGATAGTCGAGTGCCATTACATAACGGGCGACTTTGATTTTCTGCTCAAAATATGCACGAGCAGCGGAAAAGGGCTTGAGCTTCTGCTCAATGAAATCAAATTTGTCAAGGGAGTTTCTTTAACCAAAACCCTTGTTGTTTTGTCAACCAACAAAGAAAGCTGCAGCGTTGATATTAATGCGGCAGTAAAAGCGGATTAAATTATTATCAGTTTTACGCGGGTCGGTGTTTTGCCGACCCGCGCTTTGCGTTATATCAATCTTCGTCAAGCTTTATCTTGTTGGTATAAATATAGTCCTGCAAGTATTCGCGGGTTGCTTCAAGATCCAATGACTCTACCCATTGACCGTTAATTGTTTCGGGCTTCATATGCTCGTCTGTGGGAACACGGTTTTGCTCAATGTCAAAAGCAACAACCCCAAGCCCCGCCTTGTAAGCAAGCGAGGTTATTTCCGCCGCCGACATATCGGTTTCAATCAGCGGAAAAACATCTTGCATAGTGGCGATAAGCTTTGAAATTCCCGCAGTTTTAGCTTGTCCGATAAGAGCGGTAATAACCTTTCGCTGGCGGTATGTTCTCATATAATCCGTGTCAAGCTTGCGTATGCGGCAATAGACAAGAGCCTGAGCGCCGTTCAGGGTAACGCTTTCGCCGCTGTCGATAGTGTGGCGGGTGGTTTTGTTGATATATTTTGCTTCCTTTTCGGTTACTTCAACGGTAACGCCGCCGAGCTTATCGATAATCTGAGTAAACATATCAAAATCAACCATTACATAGTGGTCGATATCAACGCCGAAATTGTATTCAATGGTGTCAACCGCAAGCTGAGGGCCGCCGTAGGCATATGCCGCGTTCAGCTTGGCTTTTTTGCCCTTTGACGGAATTTCAACCCAGCTGTCTCTCAAAAAAGATGTCAGCTTGATTTTTGCATGGGCAAAATCAACCGAAACAAGAATCATCGAGTCCGAGCGCGAAGATGAACCGGAACTGCCGTCGACTCCGAGCAGCAGTATGTTTGAAACAAGCGGGCTGCTTTTAAGGTCTGATGAGGAAACATATTCGTTTGCTTCAAGGTCGCTGCGCGTATATCCCGAAGCGGCAGCCAAAAGAAAAATAAATGCCGATGAGAGCAGCAGAGCCAAAATCAGAACCGTAGCCACAAATTTCAGCAGACGGTGCTTTTTCTTCTTCTTTTTTCGTTTTGGCGGCTCGTCCTGCGGCGGGGGAGCGGGCGCAGGCTCATCGAGATAAACAACGTCAAAATCCTCCGAGTTCCGCCGTCTTTTTGAAATATATATGTCTTCCATTGTAAAGTCCTTTCAATAAAAGCTTACAACATTTTAACGCAAAATCACATCGGATACAATAGATTAATTGTAAATTTATTTTTTTCTCCTTAATTTGTTTGACTTTTTAATAAATGTGATTTACAATATTACGGAGCGTGTGCGGCGAGTGGGTTGGGCAGTCGCGGGCAGTGCAAACTGCGTGAGGAAAGTCCGAGCTTCACAGAGCGGGATAACGGCTAACGGCCGCCGAGGGTGACCTTAGGGAAAGTGCAACAGAGATATACCGCCTGCAAAGCAGGTAAGGGTGGAAAGGCGAGGTAAGAGCTCACCGGCGCGCGGGGAACCGCGCGGCCCTGCAAACCCTATCCGAAGCAACACCGACTGGGGGAGGAGCTCAGGCTCCGGCGTTTGCTCGACGATACTCCGACGGGTGGCTGAAGCTCTGCGGCAACGCAGAGCGTAGACAGATGATTGCCTTAAAAGACAGAACTCGGCTTACAGACCCTCTCGCCGCGCCGCTTAATTTTATTTTTGATTCGGAAATTATGGAAGATTTGGTTACGGTAACGGGTGTTGTGGAATACATAACATTCCAAAACAGCGAAAACGGCTACACTGTGCTCGATTTTTCGAGTGACGGTGAGCTTTATACTGCAACCGGCAATATAGGCGAGCTTTACTGCGGCGAAAAAGTTACCTTTACGGGCAGGTGGTCGGTTCATCCCACCTTCGGCAAACAGCTCAAAGTTGAGGGCTGCCGCCGCGAAATGCCCGAAACCGCCGCGGAAATGCTCTCATATCTCTCATCGGGAATAATCAAAGGCGTCAAAGAAAAAACGGCGCAGAAAATTGTTGAGCGATTCGGCAGCGAAGCCTTTGCGGTTATTGAAAATGCGCCCGCAAGACTTGCCGAAATCAAAGGTATTTCCCGTGACCGTGCAAAAGAAATCTCTGAGGAATTCAAACGGCGCGCGGCAGAGCGCGAGGCTTTGATTTCTCTTGAAAAATACGGTATGACAACTGCCGAATGTTTAAAAGTGTTTAAGATTTACGGCAGCAGAGCGGTTGATACGGTTGAGAGAAATCCGTATCTTCTCTGCTCGGAGGGGATAGGCATAACCTTTGAAAAGGCATGCGCCGTTGCTTCAAGGCTTCCCGTTCCGCCTGCCGATGAATACAGAGTAGAAGCGGGCGTGCTTTATGTGGTGCGCCATAATTTATATAACGGCCACACCTGTCTCCCCCGTGAAAAGGTGCTCGTGCCGAGCACCGCTTTGCTCGGCTGTTCGCAGGAGTGTGCTGATGAAGCGATTGACAGACTAACAGATCAAAGGCGGATTATCTGCGACGAAATCTGCGGCAGAGAATTTGTCTTTTTGCCCGAAGTTTATGAAGCCGAAAAGAGAGCGGCATCAACGGTGCTTTTTATGAAGCGTTTTGCTCCGAAGTGCACTATTGACATTGATGAGCAGATAAAAAATGCTGAGCTTATCGGGGGAGTTTGCTATAATGACCGCCAGCGTCTTGCAATCAAGCTTGCCGTTGAGAAGGGAATTCTTATTCTCACGGGCGGTCCCGGAACGGGCAAAACAACCACTTTGCGCGGGATTCTCAAAGTATTTGAGAGTCAGGGGCTTGAGGTCGCGCTCGCCGCTCCGACGGGCAGAGCCGCAAAGCGTATGAGTGAGCTTACGGGCAGAGAAGCCCAAACCATTCACCGTCTGCTTGAAGTTGAGTGGGACAGAAATGACCGACCGGTTTTTCAGCGAAATAAACGCAATCCCCTCGGAGCGGGTGCGGTTATAATAGACGAGCTTTCAATGGTTGATGTGGTTTTGTTTGCAAGCCTGCTTGACGCATTGCCCATCGGCTGCCGCCTTGTTATGGTCGGCGATTCCGATCAGCTTCCTCCCGTAGGCGCGGGCAATGTGCTCCACGATATGATAAATTCCAAAGCTCTGCCCGTGGTTGAGCTTAAAGAGGTTTTCCGTCAAGCGATGGAAAGCCTGATTGTCACCAATGCACACAGAATAGTCCGCGGAGAAAATCCCGAGCTTTCGCGCACGGACAAGGACTTTTTCTTCCTTGAAAGAAATACTCCTGCCTCAACCGCCCAAACGGTGGCTCAGCTCTGCTCCGAGCGGCTTCCGAAAGCGTATAAGTATTCTCCGGCGGATGACATTCAGGTGCTTTGCCCGTCAAGAAAAGGCGAGGCGGGAACGGTCAATCTGAATAAAATTCTTCAGCGTATGATTAATCCCCCTGCAAGGCATAAGCGCGAGCACGCTTTCGGTCAGCGTGTTTTCCGAGAGGGAGATAAGCTTATGCAGATTAAAAATAACTATAACATTCCGTGGACAAGCTCCGATAAAGAGGGTCTTGGAGTATTTAACGGTGATATCGGCGTTCTTGATAAAATTGACGAGGGCGCTCATATGCTCTATGTCCGCTTTGATGACAAAACTGCTGAATATCCTTTTGAGGGCAGTGCCGAGCTTGAGCACGCTTATGCCGTTACGGTTCATAAAAGCCAGGGCAGCGAGTTTGAAGCTGTTGTGATGCCTGTTTCGGGTGTTGTTGAGCAGCTTGCTTACAGAAATCTGCTTTATACTGCCGTGACGCGCGCGAAAAATCTTATGATTCTTGTCGGTTCGCGCAAAACCGTTGAAAAAATGGTTGCGAATGACAGCAAGGCAAAGCGTTATTCTGCGCTTAAAAGCTTTATTATGTTGGGTGAGGACGGTTGAAAAAGCTTCTGAAATATTTTGTTTCCGCTCTTTTTCCGAAGCGGTGCGCTTACTGCGGCAAGGTAATCGCCGCCGATGAGCTTATGTGTTCAGTCTGCGCCGCCGATCTGCCGAGAATTGAAGGCACGGTTTGCCCGAAATGCGGGCGGGGCAAAGAGCTGTGTTCGTGCAGGGGAGCAGAAATGTATTTCAGCCGCCTTGCTGCGCCGTTTTACTTTAAAGGCGTTGTCAGAAAAGGAATTCATTCCTTTAAATTCAGGCGAAGCCCCGAAAATGCCGAGGCATATGCGGTTGAAATGGCAAGCACGGTTAAAGATGCCTACGGAGGAACGGCTTTTGACTTTATTGCCGAGGTTCCGATGACTGCCGCGGGAGAAAAAGAAAGAGGCTATAATCAGGTTCGTCTGCTTACGGAAAGGCTCGGCTCTCTGCTCGGCATTGAGCACAGGCAGGGGCTTATGATAAAGCTTTACGAAACGCAGAAACAGCACGGATTGAGCAGATTTCTGCGAAAAGGAAATCTGACGGGTGTGTTCGATGTTTCCGAACCCTCGGCGGTTGAGGGTAAAACAATTTTACTTTGCGATGATATATCAACCTCGGGAGAAACTCTTAATGAATGTGCAAAAATGCTTTGGCTTTACGGTGCTCGGGAGATTTTTTGCATTACCGTTGCGCTGACCGTTTCCGAAAACGGCAGAAAAGATATACATAAATAGTTTTATATATTCAGAAAGGCGGTGAAAATATGCTCGGCGTTAATATCGGTATTGACCTCGGAACAACTTCAATAGTGGTTTTTGTTGAGGGAAAGGGCATTGTTATGTCCGAGCCTTGCGTTGCCGCTTACGAAAAAGAAAGCGGAAAGCTTGTTGCTGTCGGCAAACGCGCATGGGATATGATTGGCAAAAACCCCGATTCTCTGAGAGTTGTCAGACCTATGGCTCACGGCGTTGTATCCGATTTCACGGCAACGAAGCATATTCTCCGCTATTTTCTTTCAAAGCTATGTAAAAATATGGTGTTCAAGCCCAATGTCGTTGTTTGTGTTCCGTCAATGGCAACGAGCCTTGAAAAAAGAACAATTCTCGATCTCGTAACCTCAGCGGGCGCGGCAAAAGCCTGTCTTATCGAAGAGCCTCTTGCGGCTGCGCTCGGCGCGGGTCTTAAAAGCAACAGACCCGTCGGAGCAATGATTGTTGATATCGGCGGCGGCACAACGGATATCGCCGTCATAACAATGGGATGTATCTCCGTTTCGCGCTCGGTTAAGGTTGCGGGCAACGCGCTCGATGAAGCGATAGTCAGGCAGATAAGGCGTGAAAGAGATGTTATTATCGGTGAAAAAACAGGAGAATTTATTAAAAAACAGATAGGCTGTTCTTATTTGCGCGAGGTTGAGCTGGGTTTAACAGTCAAGGGCAAGCATTTCATAACGGGTATGCCCGTCAGCATTGAGGTCAGCTCTACCGAGGCTTATCTTGCAATGCGTCAGCATCTTGAAACAATCAGCGAGGCGGTGCGTTCCGTGCTTGAACTGACTCCGCCCGAGCTTTCGGCGGATATCAGCGATTCGGGAATTCGCCTGACCGGCGGCGGAGCGTTGCTGCGCGGTATTGATGAAATGATTGAAAAGAAAACGGGAGTTAAAACCATTGTAGCCGATGACCCGCTTAACTGTGTGGCTCTCGGAACGGGCGAGGCTCTGTCGCATATGGATATACTCAGTCAGAACGGCTATGTTTTCAAAGCAAGAGATGAAATCGGCGGTCTTGATTTGGATTCAACGGAATAAACAGGCTAAAACCGTCCCAAAATGTTATCAAAACATAAAGGACGGTGCTTGATAATGAAAAAAATTCGTATTGCCGAAATTTCAGCCGCGGTTGCTCTTATGGTTGCTGTCATCGCTTCCGTTGCGGGCTTCGGAGTCCGCTGCGGAGATGTCAGAGAAGATGTAATCAGGCTTCATATTCTTGCCAATTCAGACAGCGAGGAAGACCAGAATGTAAAGCTGATTGTCCGTGACGCACTTCTCAACAGCGGAAAGGAGCTGTTTTCGGGTTCTGTCAGCAAGGATAACGCACAGGAGTGTCTTGAAGCTCAAAAAACGGAGCTGATTGAAATTGCAAACAAAGTTTTGGCTGATAACGGTTTTGATTATAAAGCTCGCATAACTCTTGCGGAGGAATATTTCACAACCCGTTCCTACGGCGATTTAACCCTTCCCGCAGGGGAATATACCGCTTTAAAAGTAATTCTCGGCAGCGGAGAAGGGCATAATTGGTGGTGCGTTATGTTTCCGCCGCTTTGCCTGCCCGCCGCGAGCGAGGAAACGGATATTGACGCATTTTTTGGCGAGGAAGGCGGCGAACTTATAAAGAGCAGTCCAAGATATGAAATGAGATTTAAAATAGTTGAAGTAATAGAAAGTATAAAAAGCAGAATAAAAGGATAATATTATGTTTGAAAAACTGAATTACAGAAGCAACCGCTCCGTTGATTTGGGCGAAGATTTTATCAACGGTCAGGGTTGCGGAGCGGTTTCAATCTGCCGATACGGGCTGTTTCCGATGTCATATAACGGTTGTGAAATAATAGCCGCCTATAATCTTGGCTTGATGCTCGGCATTAAAAAGCCGTTGTGCGAGATTGCAAAGGAAATTTATCCTTACGGCTCTCTGTTCTGCGGGCTGTTCGGAACTCATCCTTATGCCTTGGCGAGATATTTTAAGGATAACGATTTCGGCACGCATATGAATAAGGATTATTATACATTTAAAAAGAACTTCGCTAAGCACAGCTTCGGCGTTGTTTCTTTTTGGAACGGAAAGAGCGTTTTCAAAGGTCTGCATACGGTAGCCGTTGAAAATTGCGACGGTGGAGTAAGAGTTTATAACAAATCCAATAAAGCCGATTGCGCGGCGGTTTTCAACACCCTTGACGATTATCTTGATTCCGAGAGATTTATCTGCGGCTATTATGTCGATTAATTCGATAAAAAATGCAAAAAATTTTAAAAAAAGTGTTGACAATCCGGTTTTGTTGTGATATATTAGTCAAGCGCTCCAAAAACACGGAGCGCGGCGCACCTTGAAAATTAAACAACGATTGATG
>JAEDGK010000167.1 GCA_016297555.1 Clostridiaceae bacterium | reverse complement strand
AAAAGAAAGGGATTCGAAGGACGAGCGGCACAGAGCAACGCTCCGGTGGAGCGTTGTGACCGCGAGCGACCAAACGCCCGCAGGCGTGCGAATCGAATCCCTTGCTCTCCGCCAGATTAAGAGGGTAAAGTAACGAAGTTGCTTTACCCTCTTAGTATTATAAAAGAAAGGGATTCGAAGGACGAGCGGCACAGAGCAACGCTCCGGTGGAGCGTTGCGACCGCGAGCGACCAAACGCCCGCAGGCGTGCGAGTCGAATCCCGTGCTCTCCGCATTTACTTTCATATAACCCTTGTATTTTGGATAAAAATGTTATATAATCATTCCATAGTGTTCAAGTTGTAGAAAGAGGCGGAGATTATGAAAAAAAAGACCACTTTTATCAAAGCAGTTTCGGTTATTCTGGCGGCAATAATGCTGTTCGGCGTGTGCACTTCTTCTGCTTTTGCGTATTCGGAAGTAATTGAAAAGCGTAAAACGCAGAAAGAAGAGGCGAGAGCGGCGTTAGCGGATGAAATCGTTGCGGCGGCAAGAGCGCAAATCGGATTTTACGAAAACAATATCAACAAGTTTACTTCGTGGTATTACGGCTATGATACCGACGCATATTGGTGCACCGTCTTTGTTTCGTGGTGTGCAGACCAAGTCGGAGCGCTCGGCACGGCAGTTCCCAAACGGGCGGCTTGCTCATCAATGAAAAACTGGTTTAAGACGCGCGGCGAATACTATCCTGCAAGCAGCAGTTATATCCCGCAAAAGGGAGATATTGTATTTTTGAACACGGCAGTAGACGGCAGCGACGACATACATCATGTTGAAATTGTAACGCAGAGCGGATTTATAACTAAAAACAGAACGGTCAATATCAGGAGCATCGGCGGCAATACCTCCGATTTGAATTATAACGGCTCGGAATATGTTACAGAGAAATACAGACCCGTTAACGGGTCAAGAGCCGCAGTTGTCGGCTACGCTCATCCCTCTTACGATAAAAGCACGGGTATAATCGGCGCGTCATACTCGTTTGCCGATGATAATTGCCCCGCATTTTTCAAATATATCTATGCTAAGATGTTGGAAATGCTGTTCAGAATTGAGAATTTCTTTGAGTATTGCACCAAACCGATTAGAATTAAGGCGGAAGCCTGATTTTTGAAGGTTTTCAAAATGAATAAATTCATTTAAAGGCGGGGGATTTCTCCGCCTTTTTTGATTTTATGATGTAACTCAAACACAGCAAAACGCCCGCCTTGAGAAGCTCTCGGCGGGCGTTTTGTCATTTACGATTAATTGATTTTGAGGATTGTTAAGATGTTATTGAAAACTCCCGCAAACCATTCAGAAACGGAAACGGGCATTTCCTTAATCCACTTGATGCAGCTTTCGGTGAATGCCTTTAACCATCTGAAGAAGGGGCAGCCGCACTCCTCTTCGGGCTCGGTGGGTTCGCCGAGAGCAGGGATAATTACGCTGTTTTTGTCGGTAATCTCGGTTTCGCCGTTCTCATCTGCAAACCACAGGTCACAGCCGTCGCAGGTATAATATGCGATGTTGCCGGGCTCGGTTGCAGTTGCTTCTTTGGCGGGAACAAGAGTGAGATTGTGAACATGGGGAAGCTCTGTCCAATGAGCATAAACGGTAGTGTCTGCGACAAATACTTTATCAAGAGTAATTTCTTCGCCGCCGTCCTTTTCGGTGAACCAGCCGTCGAAGCTGAAACCTTCAAGAGTTGCATCGGGAAGCGAAGCAAGCTTTCCGTTGATTTCGGTTACGGCAGATTCAGCCGAAGCCGTGCCGCCGTTTGCATCGAAGGTTACGGTTGAACAAACAGGCTCAACATAGATAACCTTTTCGCGGTGTGCAGCGGGGCCGTAGGCATTGCCTGCCTCAACATCGGCAACGGTTGCGAGCGAATCAACGGTTTCGCCGGCCTTAACGGAGAATGCTCTGCCGTCCGCCTGATTGAAGGTGAGATTACCTAAGGCATAAACGCCTTCGTTGACTATTTTGGCTGTTCCGGAGCAAGTAATATCCGCATTGCCGTTGATTGTGGGTGCCTTTGCGCCAGAAACGAGAACATCAGCCGCACCCTTGACGGTCAGAC
>JAEDGK010000062.1 GCA_016297555.1 Clostridiaceae bacterium | reverse complement strand
TCGGAAGAAAACGGCTTCTTCATCTTATTGCGAACATCCCTTAATTTTCAAAAAACTTTTACTTCAAGTCAGAAGCATACGGTCATTGTCAAGCGCCTTGCCCGAAACCTTTCTGAACTGCTCAAGCAGGTCGGCAACGGTCAGCTTGGAGCGTTCCTCGCCCGAAACATCAAAAATAACCTTTCCGTTATCCATCATTATCGTGCGGTTTCCGAGATCCAGCGCGGACTGCATATTGTGAGTAACCATCATACAGGTTATTTTTTCTTCCGCAACAATATTTTCAGTCAGCTCAAGAACCTTTTCCGCCGTTGCGGGGTCAAGCGCCGCCGTGTGCTCGTCAAGAAGCAAAAGCTTGGGTGCGTTAAAGGTTGCCATAAGCAAAGTAAGCGCCTGCCGCTGACCGCCCGAAAGCAAGCCCACCTGCTGCTGCATTCTGTCTTCAAGCCCCATATTCAAAAGCGAAAGCCTTTCTCTGAAAAGCTTTTTATCAGCCTTTGAAACCGTGCTCAGCCACCCGCCGTGACCTGCGGCAAGGGCGAGATTTTCCTCAATGGTCATTCCGGGCGCACTGCCTCGCATCGGGTCCTGAAAAAGCCTGCCGATATCTCTTGCACGCTTATATTCGGGCATAAGCGTAATATCCTTGCCGTCAAGAAAAATCTTTCCGCTGTCGGCTATAAAGCTGCCCGATACGGCATTGAAAAGAGTTGATTTGCCTGCGCCGTTTGCGCCGATAACCGTTACAAAATCGCCTTTTTCTATGTGCAGGGAAAGATCCTGCAAAACGGGCTTTTCGTTGACCGTGCCGGGGTTAAAGGTTTTTGAAAGGTGTGTTATTTTCAGCATTGCGCTTCCTCCTTGCCGAAGCGGTGAGCCAGCCTGCGTTTGATAAGCGGAAGCTGCTGCCTGATATAAGGAGCGGAAATTGCCGCAACAACGATTACCGAAGAAACAAGCTTTAGCATAAATGCGGGCATATTAAATCTCAGCGCAACCGTATATACCAATCGGAAAACAAATGCGCCGATAACTGCTCCGAGAGCGCGCAGACCTATTTTGCCGCGCCCGAGGAATATGCCGCCGATAAGCAGAGAGGCAAGAGCGATGGTAACCATACCCGAGCCGATGTCGATATTGGCGGATTTCTGTGACTGCGCGAGCAGACAGCCCGACAGGGCGGTAAAGGAGTTTGCAATGCAAAGACCTATTATTGTGGTCTTAATCGGATTAATTGATGAGGATTTAACCATATCCGCATTGTTTCCCGTTGCTCTGATTGCAAGGCCGAGCCTTGTTTTCAGAAACACCGTCAGAAAAATCACAGTCAGGGTTACAAAGAAAAGCGCGATAATCAGCTTATACTGATCCTTCAAAAAGGTATTTTTCAGCAAAGCCTGAAGCTTTGTGAATACGGTTTCCGTCCTGTTAAGATTAAGCAGAGAGGAGTTGCCCATAACTGCTATGTTCACCGAATAAAGAGCCGTGTTGACTATAATGCCCGCAAGCAGGCTGTTGACTCCCATTTTTGTTTGGAGCACTGCCACAATAAAGCCCGAAAGCACGCCTGAGGCAACCGCGGCAACAATCGACAGATAAGGGTGACCCGAAATGGCAACAACGGCGCCGACAGCCGCTCCGAGAGTGAAGCAGCCGTCGGTGGAAAGGTCACATACATTAAGCATTGAATAGCTCAGAAACAGAGCCAATACCGTAAGAGAGCTTATCAGCCCCAGCTCAAGCGCTGTTTGTACAAGGCTGAAAATCGCTGTAAAATTCATAAAACTATCTCCAATCAGGCTAATTCATCAAAGCTTTCCGCTGTTTTGATGCTGTTAACCTTTGTGCAGTAAGGAGCAAAAATCTTGCTGATTTCATCAAAGCTGTAGCCGAGCTTTTCACAGATTTCCGTGTTGACGGTAGCCGTGCCGTTATCAAAGGTCATAACGGGAGTTTCGGCAGGGTCTTTGCCGTTAATGAGGATATCCGCAATCATATTTGCCGTTTCAACGCCAAGGTTTGCATAGTCAACGCCGTAGCCGAGGAAAGCGCCGTTGAGTGCAAAGGAATCCGCGCCCGTGTAGTGGGGAATACCTGCCTCTGCAAAGATTTCATAAATCGAAAGCTCCGCGGTCATAACGGTATTATCGGTCGGGGTGAAAACAGCGTCAACGCCGTCAGCCGCAAGTGCGCGGGCTGCAAGAGTTACTTCGTCAACGGTTGTGCCCGTGCGCTCGATGTATTTAACGCCTTTTTTATCAAGATACTCTTTGGCGGCGGCAATCGGAGTTGTTGAGGAATCCTGACCTACATCGTAAAGAAGACCGATTGTTTTTGCGTCGGGGTCAGCGGCAAAAATCAAATCCATAACAGCCGAGGTGTCAAGATAGTCCGATGTGCCCGTGAGGTTGCTGCCGGGCTTTTCAAGAGATTCAACGAGCTTTGCAGAAACGGGGTCTGAAACTGCGGAGAAAACAACGGGTATCTTGTTGGTTTCGGTAGCCGCCTGCATTGCGATTGCAACGGGTGTTGCAACGCCAACCATAAGGTCAACGCCGTCGGCGATGAAGTTGGTGATTATCTGAGAAAGCACATTCGGGTCTGCGTTGCAGTTATCGTAAGAAATCTCAAAGGTAACGCCGTTCTGCTTGCCGAGAACTTCAAGCTGAGACTTGATGTTATCGACTATCTGATTGAGCGAAGCGTCGTCAACATAGTTGCAGATGCCGACCTTGAATACTTTTCCCGCTGTCTGTGAAGGAGCGTCGGTAGTTGAATCGTTGTTTTTTTCGGAGCCGCAAGCCGCGAGCCCGAGCATAAGAACGAGAGCCATAAGAACTGCAATAATTTTTTTCACTTTGAACATATCCTTTCGTGAATTATATTAAATTGAATGTTAGTTGATGATTTTTCGGGTTAAAATTATCGGCGCGCCGTGCGCCATTGCTTTGAGAGAATAAACATTGACAATCACTCCGTAGTTTATGAAAATAAAAAAATCCCGTCCCTGCAAATTAATGCGGGGACAGGAATAATTACCTGCGGTGCCACCCTGCTTGCCGTAAAGAACGGCCGCTCTGCGTATACTGACATATACCTGCTTTTTTTAACGGAGAGCATTACTCCGGCTTCCATACCGAAAGAGTTAAAACTCTTCTTTCCGGTCGCCCTCGGAAGTCCATTCAAAATCATGCTTTCTGCCGCGATTTCACCGCCCGCAGCTCTCTGAAAAGAAAGTTAATGAAATCTACTCACTCTTCCTCAACGGTTTGTTGATTAAATTGCTGTGATTGTAACACAAGAATCCGAGATAGTCAAGACCTTTTTTGAAATTTTTTTGGTTTGGCGGCGAACTTGAATTAATTCAAACTCATTCATCCATATAATCAAGCACGCGCTCAACAAGGCCGAGACGGCTCTCCCCTTTGAGCAGGCGCACCGCGATATGGGGCTTGCCGCCGCCCGCGCTGACTACGAAACGCCCCTTGAAATGCGCCGAGGCAAGGGCGATTTTTTCCATATCCAAAACATTTATTCTGAATATCACCCTGTCGCTCTGCATCGTGATTTCATAAATATCGTGCCTTGCCGCCTTGCCGCGCAGCAGGGCGATTTTTATAAGCCCTTCCACGCTTTCGGGCGGGTCGCCGAAGCGGTCGCAAAGCTCGTCGATAACATCAGAGGCGTCCTCGTTTGTTTTGATATCCGCAATCCGCCTGTAAATCTGAAGTCTCTGCGGAACGCTTTCGATATATTCATCGGGAATGTGCGCGTCAATCGGCAAATCGATAACGCAGTCCTTTTCGGGCGCTTCGGTTTTTTCGCCCTTTTCTTCGCTTATCGCCTGCTCGAGCAATTTAATATACATTTCATAGCCGACCGATTCCATATGCCCGTGCTGGTTTGCACCGAGCACACTGCCTGCGCCGCGCAGCTCCAAATCGCGCATTGCGATATGAAAGCCCGAGCCGAATTCCGTAAATTCCCTGATGGAATCAAGGCGGCGGGTTGCAATTTCACTCAGCTGCTTGCCGCGCGTAAAGGTGAAATATGCGCTCGCCCTGCGTGAAGAACGCCCTACTCTGCCCCTGATTTGGTGGAGCTGAGCAAGACCCATTCTGTCGGCATTTTCTATAATCAGAGTGTTGACATTGGGCACATCAACGCCCGTTTCTATAATCGTTGTGCATACAAGGATATCAATTTCGCCTTCAAGAAGCCTGCGCCAAACCTCGCTCAGCTCATCCTCGGTCATTTTTCCGTGACCTATTCCGACAGCGGCATCGGGCAGCAGAGCCTTGATTTCTGCCGCCTTTTTTTCGATATCCTCAACCCTGTTGAAAAGATAATAGACCTGACCGCCGCGGCGAAGCTCCTGCTCCATTGCCTGAACAAGAACTCCCATATCGTGCTCTATAACATAGGTCTGAACGGGCAGTCTGTCCTGCGGGGCTTCCTCCAAAACAGACATATCACGAATTCCAGTCATCGCCATATTCAGCGTGCGCGGAATCGGAGTTGCCGTGAGGGTAAGCACATCTACGGCGGGAAACATCGTTTTAAGCTTTTCCTTTTGGGCAACGCCGAAACGCTGCTCCTCGTCAACGATAATCAGCCCGAGATCGCGGAACTGCACATCCTTTGATATCAGCCGGTGAGTGCCGACAACGATATCAACCGAGCCGCGCCGCAGACCGTTTAAGGTTTTTTCAATCTCTTTTTTCGTGCAGAAACGCGAGAGCATACCCGCCTCAACGGGGAAGCCCTCAAAGCGTTTCAAAATCGTTTGATAATGTTGGAGCGCAAGAATGGTTGTGGGCACGAGAATGGCACACTGCTTTCCGTCGGCAATACACTTGAAAGCGGCTCTGAGCGCAACCTCGGTTTTGCCGAAGCCGACATCGCCGCAAAGCAGTCTGTCCATAGGATAGGGCTTTTCCATATCGCGCTTTATCTCATGAATGCATCTGAGCTGGTCATCGGTTTCAACGAACTCAAACCGCCGCTCAAAATCGCTCTGCATATCAATATCCTGCGAAAAGGCGTGACCCTTAACCTTTAATCTCTTTGAATAAAGGTCGATAAGCTCCTTTGCCATATCCTTAACGGCGCTCTTGACGCGCGAACGCGTCTTTTGCCAATCCTTGCCGCCGAGCTTGCTGAGCTTTAACGGCTTATCGTCGCTCTTGGGTCCGATATATTTTGAAACCTGGTCAAGCTGGGTAACGGGGACATAGAGATTATCGCCCTTGTCATATCTGATTTTGATGTAATCCTTTGTTGTGCCCGAGGCTTCAAGAGTGGTTATGCCCTCAAAAATGCCTATGCCGTGGGTTGAGTGAACAACATATTCTCCCCTGTGAAGCTCGTCAAGATTATTGAATGCGTTTTTGCCCCGCTTTGTTGAGGCAACGCGGTTTTTTGTAACCGTTCTGCTGCGGTAGGTCAGCAATGTGAATTTTGTGCCGGGATATTCAAAGCCCGCCGACAGTCCGCCGGGCAATACGCAAACGGTTTTTTGAGGAAATTCCGCAGGCGGCACGGGGCAGAAAAGCGCGGGAATACCCTCGCTCTCCAAATCCTCCGCCAGAGTTTTGGCAGCCTTATCCGTGCCCGCAAGCACGGCGCAGGAGCTGCCCTGCTTTGTTCTGAGCGCATTAAGGTCGTCAACTATTGCGGCAAGCGAGCCGTTCCACGGGTTTATCTGCTTTGCGCTGAATGTTATAAGCTCCTTAACGCCCGTGTCAAAGCTTCCGCGCGGGAGATTGTCAAGATAGACCGCGCCCATATCCTCATAAATGCTCACAATATCCTGCGGTCTGAGGCAATAGCGGTCAAGCCCCTTGCACAGAACGCCGTCCTGAAACAGACCCTTTAAGGTTTCATTCATCAGTCGGCTGCCCGCTTCAAGCTTATCCTTGACCGAAAAGCTCTCGCAGACAAAAAGCATACAGCCGCGCGCATAGTCGAAAATACTTGCCGCGTCGGGATAAATCAGCGGCATATATTTATCGGCGGAGGAAAGGCGCATACCGCCGCCGAGCCTGTCAAGATCGTCGCTGAGCGATTTCAAAGCCGCTCCCTTAGGCTTTTTCTCGGAAATCAGCTTTTGTATCAGCGCCGAAAGCATTTCATCGCTGCACAGAATTTCACGCGCGGGCGTAACTCTGATTTCCTCAATATGCTCCGTGCGGCGCTGGGTTTCGGGGTCAAACATTGATATGCTGTCAACCGTGTCGCCCCAGAACTCAACGCGGCAGGGCTGATTTGCATCGGGCGGATAAAAATCAAGTATTCCGCCCCTTATCGCAAACTGACCCTGACCGTCAACCTGCTCGCTCCTTGTGTAGCCGCAGTTAATAAGGCTCAGGGAAAGCTCCTCAATGTCGTAATCCTCTCCGCAGGCAACCGAAAAGCTGCTGTTCATCAGCCTTGCGGGCGGAACGGTGAGCTGTGTTGCCGCCTCGGCGGAGAGCACGGCGGCGTCAAAATCGCCCGAAAGCATTTTATCAAGCGTTTTCAGGCGGGCATATTCATATTCGCGCGACACGGTTTCAAGAGTTCTGAAAGAGAAATCCCTTGCAGGGAAAAGCACGGCTTTTATGCCGAAGCCTTCCATATCTCTGATAAGGCGGGTCGCCTGCGCTTCATCGGGCACAATAACTATCGCCCTGCGCCGCAGGCACATACACATTGACGCTATAATATGCGCCTTGTGGATATGCGAAAGCCCCGTCACACCCGCAGGCAGACGGTTTTTGAGCACCGTATTAGCCAGAGACATAAACTCCGGTACAGATTTTGCAATTTCGCTGTAACAATTCATATTTTTACCCCTGCTTCTTTAAGGGCTTCTTTGAGAATTTCAATATCGCCGCGGCAATAGCAATGACCGCTCATTCCCGCATTGCGCGCACCGTCGATATTAGCCTGCACATCATCGATAAAAAAACATTCCTCGGGCTTTAATGAAAACCTTTCAAAAAGCGCAAGGTATATTTCTTTTTCGGGTTTAAGAAGCTTGTAATCGGCGGAAATCAGGCAGCCGTCAAACAGCGAGAGCGCAGGAATACCCTTGCGGTGAATATGAAAATCAGACGATGCGTTTGAGAGCAGATATATTCCGTATCCGTTTTCTTTAAGCCGCTTTACAAGCTCATACATTTTTTCAAAAGGCGGCATATAGGGATAAAAATTATCCACCATTTCGCTGACCTTATCAAAAACCTGCGGCGGAATTGCTCCGCGCTTTTGCTCCATAATTTCCTGCGGTGTGATAATTCCCCTGTCTTTATCCGCCCATATCGGATTTCTGAAAATTTCTTTGAGCAGAACGGCGGCGGTTTCGGAGTCAAAAACCTCATTAAGAGTTTTTTCGGGATTATAGTCTATCAAAACTCCGCCCATATCGAAAATTATATTTTTTATCATTCTATGCCGTTCCTTCCTGCCTTTTTAATTCATTTTGACCGTATGTGATTATATCACTTAAATGCGCGTTACGCAAGCGATTTGTTAACCCGTTTGTTCAATATTAATCAACTGTATATAATTTTTATATAATTTATTAATATGTTGTTGAAATTCACTAATTTCTATGATAATATATAGTTTATATTAAACGGTAAATCAAAAAGCCGATTAAGGAGAGTGTTTTTTATGAAAAGGATTAAAAGAGTTATTGCTCTTATCCTGTGCGCCGCTATGCTGATTTCTGCAGGTGCAATCGGAGCTTCGGCAGAAACAAAAACCGACTGCGGCGGCAACTGCGACCAATCACCCGTTGTTATTCTGCCCGGCATCAACCATTCGCCTACATATCTTTTTGACGAAAACAATCAGCCTGTGCTTGACAGTGACGGCAAGCAGGTTGGCGGCACTCTGCTCATTCTTGAGGTTGAGCAGCTTATAAAGAAGGTTCTGCCCAAGCTGATTTTCAGCGTTCTGGCAACCATCGTCACTCAGCACCCAATCGGTCTGAAAGACATTGCATATGAGGCGGCAAGTATAGCATTTTCAATTCAGAAATGCGATAATGACGGCAACCATGTCAACAATCTTCAAACAAAGAGATGGAATCACCCCATCTCCGAGATGAACGATGACGACAAGCAGTGGCTTTACAGAATGATTCCGCTTCAGAGAATTGAAGAGGAAATCGGCGGCGACCATATATATATGTTCACCTTTAACCTTGTCGGCGACCCGATGGCGTCCGCTGATGAGCTTAATGAATATATCCAAATGGTAAAAGAGCAGACGGGTCACGATAAGGTAACCCTTCTCCCCGTCAGCCTCGGCGGCACAATCCTCACCTCCTATCTTGACGCTTACGGTCACGGTGATGTTGATTCCATCGTTAATGTTGTTGCCTGCCTTAACGGAACGGATATCGTTGCCGATATGATGGCAAGAAAATTCAACCTTGCCGATGAATATCTTTATCACGAATATATCCCCGCTGTTATCGGCGAAAGCGACGCGGCTCTCGGCTATCTTATAAACTGTATTCTTCACATTCTTCCGCGCTCGGGCGTTAACGCAATCCTTACGGGCGCAATCAGCGGAATGCTTGACACCATTATGATTAACTGCCCGCAGATGTGGGCTATGGTTCCCTCTTACAGATATGACGCTCTTGCCGAGAAATATCTCAGCTCTACCGAAAAGGCAAAGCTTAAAGAAAAGACTGACCGCTTCCAGCAGGCAAGGCTCAACCTCAAAAAGAATATTCTTGCCGCTGTTGCAGACGGTGTTTCCGTTAACTCAATCTCCGGCTCAAATCTTGATTTCGGTGAGAAGGATTACGCTTTCTTCGGCATCGTTGATTCCGCAGGCAAATATAATTCCGACGGAATTATCAACCTGACCTCAACAACAATGGGCGCAACCGGCGCTCCCGGAGACGAAGCTCTGCCCGCAGGCTATGAGCAAGCTTACACAAACCCCGATTATCCCGATTACAGCTACATTGCACCCGACAATACGGTTGACGCTTCAACCGCCGTTTTGCCCGACAACACATGGATTTTCCTTGAACAGCACCACGAGGTAGGCAACAATGATGTTGTTCTCAATCTTGCACAGGCGATCATCACGGGCAAAATCACTTCCGTTCACGATGACCCCGTTAATTATCCGCAGTATAACTACACCTGCAACACAAAATATATCCGCCGCTGGAGACTGCCCGACGCCAAGGCGCTTCTTGAGCAGGACGCCAACGGTGAAATAACCCTCTCCGCTGAGGACAAGGCAGAGCTTATCGCCGCTATTGCCGACGGTGAAGCGGTTATTTCGGCAACCATAGCCGACGAAGCTAAAACAAAAGCAGCCGAAGAAAGACTCAACAACATTCTTATCAAGCTCGGCAAAATGAATGCTCCCGAAGAAGAATCAAAGCTTGATTCCGCTTTCAAATCAATAACAAAGGGTCTTAGCTACTTCCTGCTTGAAACCCTCGGCGGCGGAAGCCTGTTTGATAAAATATTCAGATAAAAAGGAGAAAATATTCTGAAATGAAAAAGTTTATTTCGTTTATTCTCGCTTTTGCCCTTGTTTTTTCCGCAGCGGCTGTCGGCGTTTCGGCTGCCGAAACCAAAACCGACTGCGGCGGAAACTGCGACAACTGCCCCACAATAATTATCCCCGGCATCGGGCAGTCAAATGTATGGCTGCTTGACAGCGAAGGCAATTATGTGCTTGACGATAACGGCAACAGAGTTAACTGCTTCCCCGCCTATGTTCAGACGGGCGAGCTTGTCAAAAAGCTGCTTGTTCCCCTTCTTCTGACTCTGTTTACACAGCATGACATAGGGCTTTCAAAAGCTCTTGCGGACGCCATTGATATTTGCTTCAACATTAACGAAAGCGATAACAACGGCAAACCCGTTGCAAACCTTGAGGTTGAGAAATATCCTTATTCCCTTGCGGAATGCAGCGATTATGAAAAGGGCGAGATTTATGACTCCGTTCCCATTCAGGATTACGGCGCCGCCGTCGGCGAGGATCACCTCTATTACTTCTCCTACAATTCATTCGGCAATCATCTTGATATAGTTAAAGAGCTTTACGATTTTATTCAGCAGGTCAGAAAAGAGACGGGGCACGACAAGGTAAACATCGTTCCCATCAGCCTCGGCGGCACGGTAGCCAACGGTCTGCTTGAATATTATCCCGACATTCACGAGCAGCTCAACAAGGTTCTTTATATTGTTCCCGCTCTCAACGGCTCAACAATAGTCGGCGATGTTTTTGCAGAAAGACTTACTTTCTATAATCCCGACTATCTCTACAACGGCTTCCTTGAAAAGCTTATGGATGAAAACGAGGCAAGAATGATTGAGTCGGTTCTCAGAATTTTCCCCGATGAGGTTCTGATGAAATGTCTCCATTCCGCCTGCGAAAGCCTGATATCCATTCTGACAACGAGCACCAATCTCTGGGCTCTTGTTCCCAACGAGGATTATCCCGCTCTCGCACAGAGATATCTTTCCTCTCCCGAAAAGGCGGAAATCAGACGCCAGACAGATATTTATTACCGCGCTCAGAGCAATTCCGACGCAAATATTCTCAAACTCGTTGAAAACGGCGTTAAGGTTTACAACATAGTTGATTACGATTTCCCGCTTTATAATGTCGGCACTTCTTGGAACACTGAAAACGCCGACGGCGTTATTCAGCTCGATTCGACCTCAATGGGTGCTTACAGCGCAAACTGCGGCGAAACGCTTCCCGCAGATTATGTTCAGAAAAACACCCACTGCACGGCAGAGGGTCACAACCACATTTCTCCCGACAGAGTTGTTGACGCATCGGCAGGTCTGCTCCCCGACACTACCTTCTATTTTGACAATCAGGGTCACGAGGGAACGGGCAGAAACGATATTATTATGAAGCTTTCAACCGAAATTCTTGCAACTGACGAAA
Organism: Clostridiaceae bacterium; assembly: GCA_016297555.1. Lineage (GTDB taxonomy): Bacteria > Bacillota > Clostridia > Oscillospirales > Acutalibacteraceae > CAG-177. The sequence continues at coordinate 777 of JAEDGK010000062.1, read as the reverse complement.
TCGTCGATGTTTATTCAACTCCCGACTTCCCGCAGTTCAATGTGGGCAGAGAAACCAAAAAGATAAGAAACGACCTGCTTCCCAAGGCAAAGAGCATTGACCCCTCAACATTGAGCGATCAGGACGCCGCAGAGCTTGCGGCAGCCATTGCCGAAGCCGAAGAAATGCTCAACAGAACGGTCGGCGTTGAGGGCGAAGCACAGCGAATTGAAGCAAGGCTCAAGGCGTGCCTTGTAACCGCAGGGCTTGCCTCACCCGCTGAGGAAAAAGAGGACTCCGATTTCTTTGAAAAGCTCAGCCTTTGGCTTTATAAGAATTACGGCACTCAGGGCTATTCCGAGATGCTGCCCACATCGATAAACCTCTTCTTTAAAACAATAAATCAGTTCCTCAACAACAAAATTTTAGCTCCCATAAACGATTTGTTTTAAGTGCTTATTAAAAGCCCCTCGGCTTCGACCGAGGGGCTTTTATCATCAGTGAGGAAAAGTAAAAATGTGTAATCAAGTTTGATTAATTATTAAAACGCAGTAATCTGTATGTAATTCGGCGTAGGGCGGCTTGCCCGCAAGCCGCCGGGAAAACGATACGATTTTTCGGCGTAATTCGTAAGGGTCGGCGCGGACGCAGACCTCTACGAGTTACTCCGTGAAAATACCGCTCCGGGTAGGGAACGCCGTCCTCGGCGTTCCGTTGGAATTTGTCATATGTTTGCGTTGATTTTGGGACGATGTGGGCATCGTCCCCTACAAATTGACCGTTAAATTTCGTGTTTTC
>JAEDGK010000166.1 GCA_016297555.1 Clostridiaceae bacterium | reverse complement strand
CGCCCTCCACCGTCGAAAATAATTGGCAGTGGAGAGCGCTTAAAGAAGATATTAATTTTAACCTTGCGAATTGGCTTGCCGAGCTGACCGAGCTTTACAGACGGGCTTAAACCAAAAACTCAAGCCGCTTATTAAGCCATGTTATGCACAAATCAAACCAACCCTTGATATGGGCGTTATATTCTGCGGAATCACGGTAGGAAAACAGAGTAGGCTCCGCAAGTGAAAAGCCGTGATGACCTTTTTCATATATGTGCATTTCAAAGGGGATTCCCGCATTTTCAAGCGCGTTTGCATAGGCAAGGGAATTTTTGATGGGAACGGTTCCGTCCTCACAGGCGGCAATGATAAACGCCGCAGGGGTTTGTGCGTCAACCTTAACATCGAGCGACGGCACGGGAAAAGCAAGTATCGGGCTTATTGAGTCAAGAATACAGGGATAAACAAGGATACTTGCCGCAGGGCGTATTTTGCCCATAACGGACAGCGCCGCGCAAAGGTGACCGCCGGCAGAAAAGCCTATTGCCGCTATTCTTGAAGCGTCAACGCTCCATTCGGCGGCGTTGGCGGCGATGTATTCCATAGCCTCCTGCACATCGGCAAAGGGCATTGAAAAATCGTGCTCCTTACCGACGGTATAGCGCAATATGAAAGCGGCATAGCCCTTTGCAAGAAAGGCAAACGCAACAGGCTCCGCTTCACGCGCAGAGCACATATGATATCCGCCGCCGGGAATTACGAGAACTCCCGGGCGGTTTTCAAGCTGAGGCATTTCGGGCGAAGGCTCAGGCAGATAAACTGTCAAAGAAGCGCCTTCATTTTTCAGATTAATTTCAAAAGTTTTCACTTTTTCACCCCATCAATCGGTTTATCAGTAGCTTATCTTGAGAGTCTTTATCTCAAACGGACGGAAAGCAAGCTCCGAGCCGTCGATTTCGCCCTGAGATTCCTCAAGCATATTGGTAAGCTCAACCTTCTTTGCTCCGTCAAAAATTCTGACGGGGCAGTTTGTATATGTTCCCTCTGCTTCATAAAGCCTTGCGATGAACGCCTTTTCGTTATCTTCGCAGGGTTTTATTACTTCAACAATAACATTGTCCGCTTCCGGAACAACGAGCGCAACGGCTTCATAATCGCCATTGCCCATAACAACGGGAACATTCAGCTCATAAGCCGGCTTGATAACCGCATCAGCCGAAAAGCCGCCATCATGGGGCAGGAAAGAATAAACCGTTCTGTGAAGTCCTCTGTCGCCGTTGAAATCGGGTCTTGTGCCGCCCTTGTGGAGCGAAAGGCGCATATTGCCGCCCTCAACCGATATGGCATACTTGCCGTCGTTGAGAACGGAAACGCCGCAACGGGTCTCCGAAAGGTCGGTATACTTATGATTAACAACCTCAAATTTTGCTTTTTCTATTGAATTGTTGCGCGTTGTGGGTCTCTTGACATTGCCGTACTGAATTTCAAAGCGGGCAAAATCATTGTGAACCGAGGTATCAAACGCAGCTTTAAGGAAGCGGTGATTATCCTGCCAATCCATAAGAGTATCAAAACGGATTTCGGCGGTATCGGCAAAATAGATTGCGTCCTGAGTAACGGTTGATTTCTTTGAAACGCGGTATTTGCTTCTGATAACAACAGCCGCCGCGCCGCTTGAAATAACCTCTCTGCTGATAAGCTCGGATCTGTCCTCAAATTTGCACTCAATATCGGCGTCAACATCCCAGTTATCCCACGCCGAGGGGAGATCCTCTGCGATTATGAATGTGTTGAGCGGATATCCCTCTCCTCTGAGCTGCCTGTTCATTCGCTTATCCCAAAGGGAAGAAATATAGCCCTTTTCGTCAAATTCGATATCGGCAAACGGAGTTGAAAGCTTGTTTCCGCTGAGTGAAACAACGCTCTCGCCGTTCGGCTCGCCCTTTACAAGCTCAAGCTGAATGCTTGAAAATGCAGGAACGGTCAGACCGCTGATGATAAGGATATTCTTGCCGTCAAGGTTTTTATAGCTCTGCTGTCTGCAATCGCAGTTAACCATTAATCCCTCGTCACATTCAAGGAAAATCGGGTCGCTTCTGTCAAACGAGAGCGTGTTTGTGACGGTGATTTTCTCTCC
>JAEDGK010000165.1 GCA_016297555.1 Clostridiaceae bacterium | reverse complement strand
CAAATCGAAAAAACGGCTAAAAAGAGGCATAAATAATTCAATCTTAGTTTTAAACCAAAAATCAAATGGCTTGTATCGGTTAGATTTCCAATACAAGCCATTTTCTTTTTTTGTCTTCGCTTGTTTCGACAGTCCCTTTTTGTATAAAAGCCGACACACAAGCGCTCTTTTGCACATTGACTTTAAAAATTCAGTGAAATATAATGATTTTGATGTAATAATTGCATTTCGAAAAACCAATCTTAAAGAAATCTTAATATTCTTTTCGACAAATATTGCAACGAAATCGGAAAAAATTATCCAATTATATAACGGGAGGTATAAAAGAGCGCAGAAAATTTATAAACAACGCTAATTAAACAATCCGGCAAACAAATTAACTGTCCGGAAATTTACAATAGGGAGAAACAGAATGAATTTGAAAATTTCAAGCGAAGCGATGCTTGCAGGCGTCGAAAAAATGAATTCTTTCGGCACAAGGCTGACCGGAAGCAAGGGACACACTGATTTTATTAACTACCTTAAAGATGAGATCGGCAAAATGGGTATCCGAATTTTCAGCGACCCGTTTTATTTCAAACGCTGGGAGGAGAAAGACTCGTCAATAGAAATAATTGACGGCGATGAAAAAATCAATATACCCGTTTCCTCGGCTTATCCTTATTCGGGCGAAACCTCCGAAGACGGAATAACCGAAGAGCTTGTCTATGTAAATGATGTTGCCGATATTAAGGATATCACGGGCAAAATTGCCGTTTTTGAGATATCAAATGTCAATTTTATTCCGAGCGAGGTTGCGTTTGATAAGCGCTCAAGCTATCCCGAGGATGTTTTGCTTCCGTCAAAATATGAGGGTCCCGTTATAACAAGCTTTGTTCAGTGCTTTTACGGCTTGGTTTCAAAGTTTTCAAAAGCAAAAGCGGTTATCCTTGTTTGGAAAGGACTGCATGACGATTGCGTAAGGGGTCAGTATCTTTCGTTTATTCTCGGCTATCAGAAAATTCCCATGCTCTGGGTAAATGAAACAGAGGGCAAAAGGGTTATTGAGGCGGCAAAGGAGCATAAATCGGCAAAATTCGTGCTGACCGCAATTACCGAAGAAAACGCTTTCACCGAGAGCTTCTACTGCATTTTGAAAGGTAAAAATCCCAAAGAGACCGTTATTGTCAATACTCATACCGACGGCACAAACTGCGTTGAAGAAAACGGAGCGATAGCCCTGCTTGAACTTATGAGAATTTTCAAGGACAGGGAGCTTGAAAGAACGCATATTTTTGTTTTCACCACGGGTCATTTCCGTCTGCCGCGATTTAAGGATATCAGAACGGGCTCGTTCCAGTCGGCTTCACGCTGGCTTGCAATGCACCGCGACCTTTGGGACGGCAGGGGAAGCCACTTTAAGTGCGTTGCCAACCTCACGCTTGAGCATATGGGTTGCAAGGAGTGGCGCGACATTGACGGCGAATATAAATATACGGGCGAGCAGGAGGTCGAGCTTGTTTATACGGGCAATAAATTCGTTGACAGGCTCTATATAGAAACAGTCAAGAACAGAGAGCATATACGAACCATGACCCTGCGCGGACACAATGCTCTTCATTTCGGCGAGGGTCAGAATTTCTTCACCATGGGTATTCCCGAAATCAGCCTTGTGCCTGCGCCTTATTACCTCTGCGTTGTCAGCGATACGCACGAGATGGAAAAATTCGATGCAGAGCTTATGGCAGAGCAAACGGAAACCTTCGCGGAGCTTATTGAAAAAATCGAGCATATTTCCGCAAAGGAGCTCGGCAGAAGCGAGCCGTATTCCGTTGTTAAGGCAAAAAGCGTTTCAGGCGGCAGAGATTTCAGCATCAGCGGCTTGGCGGAAACCGTCAGAAACAAGATTAAAAAATGATTGCCAATATTAAAGTATTATGCGAAGGCGGGTTCTTAATATTATGAATCATCATTCTCAGAGTAGGGCGGGGGCTTGCTCCCGCCGAAAAAGGAGGAATTGAATGTGAAAAAAATAACAGCAATAATTATGTGCATTGCCATGATTTTAACGGCAATTCCAATGGCAGTCTTTGCGGCGGAAGACAGAACGGTTGTAAAAACAGGCTTCTGCGGAGCGGAAGGCGAAAACCTCAC
>JAEDGK010000061.1 GCA_016297555.1 Clostridiaceae bacterium | reverse complement strand
GGTCAGCGTTTACGCTGTAGAGCAGTAATTTACAAAAATCAACCCGCTCTGCGAAAGCAGGGCGGATTTTTTATGCTCATTTCGGAGCGTATTTATTGTGATGACGGAAACAGAAATACAATCAGTCAATCAAGCCGTATTCCCTGTAAATTGAGAGAATTCGGCTATACATCAGTCTGTTGCCCATATATTGGCGGTATGTGGCGGATTATTTCTTATTTATCAGCTTTTTAAGATACATTCCCGTGTATGATTTCGGGCAGTCGGCTACCTGCTCGGGCGTGCCCTGAGCAACTATTTTTCCGCCGCCGTTTCCGCCCTCGGGGCCAAGGTCTATTATATGGTCGGCAACCTTTATAACATCAAGGTTGTGTTCAATAACTATTACCGTGTTGCCCGCGTCAACAAATTTCTGCAAAACATCGATAAGGCGGTGAACATCCGCCGTGTGCAGACCCGTTGTCGGCTCGTCAAGAATATAGACCGTTTTGCCCGTTGAGTGCTTTGAAAGCTCGGTTGCAAGCTTTACGCGCTGTGCCTCTCCGCCCGATAGCGTTGTGGCAGGCTGACCGATTTTGATATATCCCAGCCCGACATCATAGAGGGTTTTGATTTTTCTGTAAATCTTGGGTATGCTCTCAAAGAAATTCATACCCTCCTCAACCGTCATATCGAGAATGTCGCTGATATTCTTTCCCTTATAATGGACTTCAAGCGTTTCACGGTTGTATCTTTTGCCCTTGCAGACCTCGCAGGGAACATAGATATCCGACATAAAGTGCATCTCGATTTTTACTATTCCGTCGCCCTGGCAGGCTTCGCACCGACCGCCCTTGACATTGAAAGAGAAACGATTAGCCTTATAACCCTTTTTCTTTGAGTCGGTTGTGGATGCGAAAAGCTCTCGGATATCCGTGAAAACGCCCGTATAGGTGGCGGGGTTTGAGCGCGGAGTTCTGCCTATCGGCGACTGGTCGATGTTGATAACCTTGTCGAGATATTCAATTCCTGTTATGCCGTCATGTGCGCCCGCGATTTTTTTTGCATTGTTAAGCTCGCTTGCAAGACGCTTGTTGAGAATTTCGTTAACGAGCGAGGATTTTCCCGAGCCTGAAACTCCCGTTACGCAAATAAATTTGCCGAGCGGAAACTCAACATCTATATTTTTAAGGTTGTTTTCTCTTGCGCCGTGAACAACGAGAGATTTGCCGTTGCCCTGCCTGCGTGCTTCGGGGACGGGAATGAATTTTTTGCCGCTGAGATATTGACCCGTTACGGAGCGCTCGCAGTTCATTATATCCTCAACGCTGCCGCAGCAGACTATTTCACCGCCGTGAATTCCGGCGCCGGGACCCACATCAACGATGTAATCCGCCGCCTGCATTGTTTCTTCATCGTGCTCAACAACGATGAGAGTGTTGCCGATATCGCGCAGGTGTTCAAGCGTTTTGAGAAGCTTTGCATTGTCGCGCTGGTGCAGACCTATGCTCGGCTCGTCAAGAATATAGAGCACGCCCATGAGCGATGAGCCTATCTGCGTGGCAAGGCGTATTCTCTGCGCTTCGCCGCCCGAAAGCGTTGCCGACGGGCGCGCAAGGGTCAGATAATCAAGACCGACGCTTGAAAGAAAGCTCAGCCTGCTTTTTATTTCTTTTATGATTTGCTCGCCTATCATGCTGTCACGCTCGGAGAGAGTCAGCATATCAAGAAAGGCTATTTCTTCATTTATTGATTTCTGAGAAAATTCGTCAATGTTAATTCCGCCGACGGTAACGCCGAGCGACTCTTTTCTGAGCCTCGCTCCGCCGCATTCGGGACATTTGACCGTTGACATATAATTTTCTATTTCCGCGCGGGAATATTCGCTTGTGGTTTCTTTGTATCTGCGCTCAAGATTGTTGATAATTCCCTCAAAATCCGTCATATATGAGCCGCTTCCGTATTCGCTGCGGCGTTCAAGCTTGATTTTTTTGCCGCCCGTGCCGTAAAGGATAACCTCCTTTGCTTTTTTCGGCAGCTCGTCAAACGGAGTGTCAAGCGAAAAATCATAGGCGTTTGCAAGCCCCTCAAAATACATCTGAGCTATTGTGCCGCCGTCGGCATTCGACCAGCCGCTCGCTTTGATTGCGCCGTCTCTGAGCGAAAGCTTGCCGTCGGGCACAACGAGCTTCGGGTCAATTTTCATAAGCACGCTGAGACCCGCGCATTTGGGGCAGGCTCCGAAAGGATTGTTGAATGAAAACGAGCGCGGCTCAAGCTCCTCAATGCTTACTCCGTGCTCGGGGCAGGCGTAATTGAGTGAATAAAGCTGCTCCTCGCCGCCGATAATATCAACCAGCAGCAGACCGTCGGTCAGATTGGTTGCGGTTTCGATTGAATCGGCAAGCCTTGATCGGATGCCGTCCTTTATAACAAGTCGGTCAACGATAACCTCAATATTGTGCTTGATGTTTTTATCAAGCTTGATTTCTTCGGATAGGTCATATACTATCGAATCAACCCGCACTCTCGCAAAGCCGCCCTTGCGCACTGAGTCAAGTTCCTTTACATATTCGCCCTTTTTGCCGCGGGCTATGGGAGCCATTATCTGAATTTTTGTTCCCTCGGGGAGAGAAAGCACCTGCTTTGTGATGTCGTCAACGGTCTGGCGGCTTATTTCTCTGCCGCAGACGGGGCAATGCGGAATTCCTATTCTCGCATAGAGCAGGCGCAGATAGTCATAGATTTCCGTAACCGTGCCGACGGTTGAACGCGGGTTTTTTGATGTGGTTTTCTGGTCAATCGATATGGCGGGGGAAAGCCCGTCGATGCTGTCAACATTGGGCTTTTCCATTTGCCCGAGAAATTGGCGGGCATAGGATGAAAGCGACTCAACATATCTCCGCTGACCCTCTGCATAAATCGTGTCAAACGCAAGCGAAGATTTGCCCGAGCCTGAAAGACCCGTGAAAACCACGAGCTTGTCGCGCGGAACGGATATATCAACATTTTTTAAATTGTGCTCTTTTGCGCCTTTTACTGTCAGATATTTTGATGCCATTTTATCATTTACCTCTTCTGAGCTTTTCTATTCTGTCGCGCAGATAAGCCGCGTGCTCAAATTCAAGAATTTTCGCCGCCGATTTCATTTCGGCTGTGAGCCTTACTATCATTGCCTCGCGCTCTTTTTTGCTCATCTTTGCTATGGGCTTGTCGTCATCGTTCTTTGAGGATATTTCAATTATTTCGTGAACATCCTTGACGATTGTTTTTGGAGTGATACCGTGCTCCTCGTTATATTTCATCTGCTTGCGCCTGCGCCGCTCGGTTTCGGTTATGGCTCTTTCCATTGACGGCGTTACGCTGTCGGCATACATTATAACCGTGCCCTGAGCGTTGCGCGCCGCTCTGCCTATCGTCTGAATAAGCGAGGTTTCGGAGCGCAGGAAGCCTTCTTTGTCCGCGTCAAGGATTGCAACAAGTGAAACCTCGGGAATGTCAAGACCTTCTCGAAGCAGGTTGATGCCCACGAGCACATCAAATTCGCCCAAACGCAGACCGCGGATTATCTCCATTCGCTCGATTGTATCAATATCGTGGTGCATATAGCGGACTTTTATGCCGAGATTTTCGAGATAATCGGTCAAATCCTCCGCCATTCGCTTGGTGAGAGTGGTAACAAGCACTCTTTCGCCCTTTTCCGTGCGGGTGTTGATTTCGGAAACAAGGTCGTCAATCTGACCGTCGGTCGGGCGCACGGAGATTTCGGGGTCGAGCAGACCGGTGGGTCTGATAACCTGCTCGGCAATACGCGCGCTTTTTTCTTTTTCAAATTCACCGGGAGTGGCGCTGACAAATACTTTCTGCCCCGTTCTTGCGTAGAATTCGTCAAAGGTCAGCGGACGGTTATCGTAAGCTGAGGGCAGGCGGAAGCCGAATTCAATAAGGCTGTCCTTTCTTGCCCTGTCGCCGCCGTACATCGCTCTGACCTGCGGCAGAGTAACATGGGATTCGTCAACAAACAGCAGAAAATCATCGGGAAAATAGTTCAGCAGTGTAAAGGGCGCAGAGCCTTCGGGTCTGCCGGACATAACTCTTGAATAGTTTTCAATGCCTTTACAAAAGCCCGTTTCGCGCAGCATTTCTATATCGTATTCCGTGCGCTGTCTTATACGCTGAGCTTCAAGCAGCTTGCCGTTCTCCTCAAAAAATTTAACCCTGTCGAGCATTTCCGAATAAATTCGGCTGATGGATTGCTCCATCTTTTCGGGTGATATTACGTAGTGTGACGCGGGGTATATTGCGGCGTGAGAAAGCACGCTTTTAACCTGCCCCGTGAGAGCGTTTATTTCGCTTATTCTTTCAATTTCGTCTCCGAAAAACTCAACTCTGATTGCGTTTTCGTTTGAATAAACGGGAAAGATTTCAACAACATCTCCGCGCACTCTGAATTTATTACGGCTGAAATCTATATCGTTGCGCTCATACTGAATTGAAACGAGCTTTTCAATCAGCTCATCACGGCTTTTCTCCATACCCGTGCGCAGCGAAATAACCATACTGCGGTAATCAATCGGGTCGCCGAGAGTGTAAATGCACGACACGCTGGCAACGATAATAACATCCCGCCTTTCGGAGAGAGCGGAGGTTGCGGAGTGGCGCAGCTTGTCGATTTCGTCATTTATTGCGGAGTCTTTTTCAATATAGGTGTCGGTGGTCGGAATATATGCCTCGGGCTGATAATAATCATAGTACGAAACGAAGTATTCGACGGCGTTTTCGGGGAAGAATTCTCTGAATTCCGAGCAGAGCTGCGCCGCCAGAGTTTTGTTGTGTGCAAGCACAAGAGTAGGTCTGTTAACCCTCTCGATAACATTTGCCATGGTAAATGTTTTGCCCGAGCCCGTTACGCCGAGCAGGGTTTGCTCCGCAAATCCTCTGTTAATTCCGTCAACAAGCTCGTCTATGGCCTGCGGCTGATCGCCCGTCGGCTTGTATTTTGAATGAAGCACAAATTTATCCACGGCAATACCTCCTCAAATTCAAGAACAAATGTTCATAAATTATACCATATATTTTTTAAAATGTAAACCGTTTGCTGTGACTTTTTTTGTTTTTTTATATCTCTCGACACAATTCATAAACAAATGCCGCAAACAGGTGTTATTTGTTGACATTTTTAACAAACAGTGGTATTATATTTAAAATAAATGAATTATACCGCTTTATTTTGAATGGAGTGTTTTATTTGAAAGGTATCATTTTGGCGGGCGGCTCGGGCACGAGGCTTTACCCGCTGACAATGGTTACGAGCAAGCAGCTTTTGCCTGTCTATGACAAGCCTATGATATATTATCCCCTTTCAACTCTGATGCTTGCGGGAATAAGAGAAATTCTTATAATATCAACCCCGACCGATACTCCGCGTTTTCAGGAGCTTCTCGGCAGCGGCAGGCAGTTCGGGCTTAATCTTTCGTATGCCGTTCAGCAAAGCCCCGACGGGCTGGCGCAGGCGTTTATAATTGGTGAAAAATTTATCGGCACGGACGATGTAGCAATGGTGCTCGGCGACAATATTTTTTACGGCAACGGTCTCGGGCATATGCTCAGGCAGGCGGCAAAAAATAAAAACAGAGCTACCATTTTCGGCTATTATGTTGATAATCCGCAGGCATTCGGCGTTGTGGAATTTGATGAGCACGGCGTGCCTGTTTCAATCGAGGAAAAGCCTGCGGTGCCTAAATCAAATTACGCCGTAACGGGGCTGTATTTTTATGACAACAGAGTTGTTGAATACGCTAAATCGTTGAAGCCCTCAAAGCGCGGCGAGCTTGAAATAACTGATATAAATCAGATTTATCTTCAAAACGGCGATCTTGATATAAGGCTTATGGGTCGCGGCTTCGCATGGCTTGACACGGGCACGGTTGATAATCTGATGGACGCGGCGAATTTTATACGCACGGTTGAAAAGCTTCAGGGAATTAAGATTTCCGCACCCGAGGAGATTGCTTACAATATGCGCTGGATAAGCAAAGAGGCTCTGCTGCGCTCTGCCGAGAAATACGGCAAATCCTCTTACGGTCAGCATCTCAGGTCGGTTGCCGAGGGCAAAATTCTCTATTCAAGCGAAAGACCCGGTGAAAGACCCTGCTGGGGAACGGAGGAAGAAAATGAAGCTCATTCAAACGGAGATTGACGGCGTTTTTGAAATTGAGCCGAAGGTATTCGGCGATAACCGCGGTTGGTTTTATGAATCCTATTCAAAAGAAGAATTCAGCCGCCTTGGCATTGACGCCGATTTTGTTCAGGATAACCGCTCGTTTTCAGAAAAAAAAGGAACTCTGCGCGGGCTTCATTGTCAGACGGAGCCGAAAGCGCAGGCAAAGCTTGTTTCCTGCACGCGCGGAGCAATTCTTGATGTTGCGGTTGATATCAGGCGCGGCTCGCCCACCTTTATGAAGTGGATTTCGGTTGAGCTGACCGCCGAAAACAAAAAAATGCTCTTTATTCCGAAGGGCTGCCTTCACGGCTTTGTTGCTCTGACGGATAATGTCGAGCTTTCATATAAGGTTGATGATTTTTATTCGCCCGAAAACGACAGAAGCATTCGTTTTGATGACCCTGAAATCGGAGTTGAGTGGGGCGTTGACGCTCCCGTTCTTTCCGAAAAAGATAAAAATGCTCCTTTGCTCGCTGACAGCGATGTGAAATTTAATTTTTGAAATTTTTTGCAAATTGTATAAAGCCCTCGTTTCAGCTCATAATAACCTTGAAAAGCAAGTAAGGAGTTGAAACGAATGCTTGATAAAATTTCACTGGTCCTTGTAATAATCGGTGCGCTCAACTGGGGCAGCATAGGTCTGTTTCAGTTTGATATCGTCGCCTGGATTTTCGGCGGACAGGGAGCAATTCTCAGCAGAATTGTTTACACTCTCGTTGCCCTTGCGGGTATTTGGTGCATTTCCCTGCTTTTCAGAGAATCCGAAACGGCGATCACCGCAGGCTCGGACGATATTCAGTAAGGAAAGAAAGAGAAAGAGCTTCCGAAGCAGATTTTGCATTCGGAGGCTCTTTTTGACATATTTATTTTGCATATGACTGATTACAAAAAACGGCTTGCATAGGATTGAGTTCCCATACAAGCCGTTATCATTATTTTTGAGCGTTACTCCTGCTCGATAAATTCAAAGCCGTTTTCGCCGTGGTCGCAGAGATATCTCTTGCCGGGAGTGAGCTTGCCCTCAAGCATTTCCTCCGAAAGCTTATCCTCGATTTGCTGCTGAATTGCGCGTCTGAGCGGTCTTGCTCCGTAAACGGGGTCGAAGCCCGCCTTGCCGATTTCTTCAACCGCTTTGTCGGAAAATTCAATATCGAAATCAAGCTCTTTTGTCCTCTTTGAGAGAGCGGAAAGCATTCTTCTTGCAATTTCGTCAATGTTTTCTTTGGTGAGCTGATGGAAAACGATTATATCGTCAACCCTGTTGAGAAATTCGGGTCTGAAAACATTCTTCAGCTCGCCCATAACGGCTTCGCGGATTTTCTTTTCGCTCATCGTTTCGCCGCTTTCGGGGGCGAAGCCGAGAGTTCCCGAGCCGCTCTGCGCTATCTGCTTTGCGCCGACATTCGAGGTCATAATGATTATGCAGTTCTTAAAGTCAACGCGTCTGCCCTGAGAGTCGGTCAGAATACCGTCCTCAAGAATTTGAAGCAGCATATTGAAAACATCGGGATGAGCCTTTTCAATCTCGTCAAACAGAACAACCGAGTAGGGTCTGCGGCGAACCTTTTCGGTGAGCTGACCGCCCTCGTCATAGCCGACATATCCCGGAGGTGAGCCGACAAGCCTTGAAACCGTGTGCTTCTCCATATATTCGGACATATCGAGCCTTATCATGGCGTTTTCATCGCCGAACATTGAAGCCGCAAGAGTTTTGCAAAGCTCCGTTTTGCCCACGCCCGTGGGGCCGAGGAATATGAACGAGCCCGTGGGTCTCTTGGGGTCTTTAAGACCTGCTCTGCCGCGCCTGATTGCTCTTGCAACCGCGCTGACCGCTTCGTCCTGACCTACTATTCTTCTGTGAAGCTCCTCCTCCATATGGAGCAGCCGCTGGCTTTCCTCCTGAGTGAGCTGAACTACGGGGATACCCGTCCACTGCGAAACGATAGCGGCAATTTCCTGCTCGCCGACCTCGCCCGTTGAGCGGTTATTCTTTTCTTTCCAGAGCTGACGCTCGTTTTCAAGATCCTTGGCAAGCTTGTTTTTCTCGTCTCTGATGGCTGCGGCGTGCTCAAAATCCTGAGAATTGACAGCCGATTCCATTTCTTCATTGAGTGATTTCAGCTTGTCTTCAAGAGCTTTGAGATCGGGCGGAGCTGTAAAGGCTCTGAGCCTTACTCTTGAAGCCGCCTCATCAACGAGGTCGATTGCCTTGTCGGGCAGATAACGGTCGCCGATATATCTTGCCGACATTTTTACTGCGGCGATAATTGCGCTGTCGGTTATTCTGACCTTGTGGTGAGCCTCGTATTTATCGCGCAGACCCTTGAGGATTTCGATGGCTTCCTCCTCGGTGGGCTCGCCGACGGTTACGGGCTGAAATCTTCTTTCAAGCGCGGCGTCTTTCTCAATGTGCTTGCGGTATTCCTCAAGCGTTGTTGCGCCGATAACCTGAAGCTCGCCTCTTGCAAGCGAGGGCTTGAGAATGTTGGCGGCGTCGACCGCGCCCTCTGCGGAGCCTGCGCCGATAAGGGTGTGAACCTCATCGATAAACAGGATTATGTCGCCCGCTTTCTGCACTTCTTCAATGGCGTTTCTGATTCTTTCTTCAAAATCGCCTCTGTATTTTGTGCCGGCAACCATTCCCGTCAGGTCAAGTGCGATAATGCGCTTGTTTCTGAGCAGCTCGGGAACCTCGCCCGTTGCAATTTTGAGGGCAAGACCCTCGGCAATCGCCGTTTTGCCGACGCCGGGTTCACCGATAAGGCAGGGGTTATTTTTGGTTCGCCTGCTGAGAATCTGAATAACTCTTTCAATCTCTTTCTGTCTGCCGATAACGGGGTCTATTCTGCCCTGAGTGGCAAGAGCCGTCAAATCTCTGCCGTATTGGCTGATGGTCGGAGTGTCGGACTTTTCTTTTGAATCGCCTCTTGCAGAGCCTGAGGACTGCCCGCTGTTGCCGAGAGCGGCTGTCAGGTCATTGAGCAAATCCTGCGGCTGAACGCCGAGCTGATTGAGAATTTCGGTTGCGGCGCCCGTGCCCTCGCGGATAATTCCCATAAGGATATGCTCTGTTCCGATGTATGAGTGACCCATTCCGCGCCCCTGAATAATTGCGGTGTCAATGATGTTTTTGGCTCTCGGCGTGAAATCGTTGGGTGAAAGCACCGTAGGCGAGCCGATGCCTATGCTGCTTTTGATGATTGCTTCAACCTCGCTGTAAGTGACCTTGCGTGCCGACAGCGCGGTATAAGCCATGCCGCCGCTTTCTGCAAGCAGACCGAGCAGAATGTGCTCGCTGCCTACATAGGTGTGACCGAGATTTTCGGCGGCGGTTATTGCTCCGTTAAGAGCGTCGTTTGCTTTCTGAGTAAAGCCTGTGAATCTGTACATACTTTTTCCCCCTATAATACCGTTTATAATAAATGCTTATGAAAGAGCCTCACGCACTGCCTTTGCTCTTATTGCGTCTCTTGCGGCGGGATTGTCCGCCTCGGAGTTGGCTGCGCTGATTGTTGCGGGCTGCATATTAACTATCAGCTCGTTGATTTTTTCAACGGGCGTGTCGATAATACCTCTTGCCGCACCGAGTCTGACAACCGAAATCAGCTCCATAAATTCATCGGTGCTCATCAGCCTTGCGTTTTTCAGAACCCCGAGAGCACGGAAGATTTTATCCTCCTCGGCGGGGTTTTTGATTATCTCCGCCGCCGCCGCTCTTTCCTGAGCAACAAGCTGGAGAACGATGGATTTAAGATTGGCGATTGCTGTTTCTTCGGTGATGCCGAGAGTAATCTGATTGCTTATCTGATACATATCTCCTCTGGGCTGTGAGCCTTCGCCGTTTGCACCCCTTATGGTCAAGCCAAGCTTTGAAACCGTGCTTGCAAGGCGGCTCATCTGACCGCATCGGGTGAGAGCGGGAAGATGAAGCATAACGGAAGCCCTCATTGCCGTGCCGAGATTTGTGGGGCATTGGGTGAGATAGCCTATTCTGTCGTCAAAAGCATATTTCAGCTTGCCGTCGATAACATTGTCAAGCTTGTTTGCAATGTCATAGGCTTCTTCAAGTGCCAAACCCGATTTCATTACCTGAAGCCTGATGTGGTCTTCTTCGCAAAGCATAATGCTTACGCTCTCGTCCGATGAAAGTATCAGCGCGCTGCCGTCCTTCTTTGAGGCAAATTCGGGGCTTATGAGGTGGCGCTCGGCAAGCGAAACTGCCTGAACCCTTGAAAGGTCTTTCATTTCAATGTAGCTGAAATCGTTGCCGCCGTTTGCAAAAAGAGTGCTCTTTACAAGTGAATTTACCTTGTTTTTCCCCGCGGCGTCAAGCTTTGCGGGGAACGGAAATTCGTCAAGATTTCTTGCAAGCCTTATGCGGGTGCTGATGACGATATCGCCCTGATCTCCCTTTTCAAAATACCATTTACTCATTTCTTTTCGCCTCCCTCAAGAGCTTTGATTTCATCCCTGATTTTTGCGGCGGTTTCAAAATCCTGCTTTGCAACCGCGTCGTTCATTTCGTTTTTGAGTCTTTCAATCTTTTCTTCGGCTGTTTCGGGTCTTGCTTCAACGGGTGAAGCGGAGCTTATTTTGCCGTTGTGCTTAATCTTGCCGTGAATTCTCTGGATTGAGGGCAGAAGCCTGTCATAGAAGGTTCTGTAACAGTCCGCACAGCCTACTCTGCCGTCACGGACGATTTCGTCAAACGATGTGCCGCATTTGGGGCATCTGCGCGATTTGCCTGCCGCAACGGCGGGCGCCATATCGCCGAGGAAGCCTCCGAAAAGCTCCGAAAGATTAAGTCCGAAGCCGGAGAACATATCCGAATAGCCGAGATGGGCGGCACATTCGGCGCAAAGATGGCTTTCAGCCATATCGCCGTTTATAATTTGCTTGATGTGGGTTGTAGCTTCATTTTTTCCGCAGTTCTGACATAACATAATCAATCATCCTTTCTTATTGCTAATGAAAGAAGCATTTGTTTGAATATTGAAGCCCTTGTCTGTTCCTTAACGGGCGAGGGCAGTGATTTCAGCGCGCTTTCGCCTGTTGCCGCGAGAATCAGCTTTGCCGACTGAGCGTCGATTGCTCCGCTGTGCAGCAGATTCAGAATGTTTGCGCGGCAGGTGGCGTAATCAACCGAGCCGCCGATGCCGTTAACGGTGTGCATTATCAGCGAGGGGCGGTCAAGCTCAATTCGCGTTATCTTGATGTATCCGCCGCCGCCGCGTCTGCTCTCAACGATATATCCCTGCTCGGGAGTAAACCGAGAGGAAATAACATAGTTTATTTGGCTCGGCACACAGCCGAGAGACTGTGCAAGCTCGTTTCGCTGAATTTCGGTTGTTCCGTTGCTGTCAAGCATATCCATAAGAATACGCGCTATTTGGTTGCTCAGGCTCATAATATCATCTCTTTTCTTCCGCTCAGGCGGTAGTTTGCTGTTTGACTTTGACTTTCTTTGACTTTTGACTATATTATAGTCAGGAAAGGTCAAACAGTCAAAGGTCAGAAAAGGTCAAATCAAACCGATTAACCGCCGAAATTTGAAAATATCTCTCCAAAGCTTCGATTTTCTTTAATTTTCTTGAATTTTCGTGCTTGATTAAAACAATCAAGGTCAAGGAAAGGTCAAATTTTTCCGTTGATAAAAGTATAGTTTTTTTAACAGCAATGGAATATGTCTGAAATACAATATCTCACGCAC
>JAEDGK010000164.1 GCA_016297555.1 Clostridiaceae bacterium | reverse complement strand
ATGTGGGAGCTGCTCGGCTCAACCGATATGCAGCTTGTTGTGCTCGGCTCGGGCGATTGGGAATATGAATCGTTCTTCAAAGAGCTTGCGGCGGCGTTCCCCGATAAGGTCGGTTTAAGGCTCGGCTTTATCCCCGATATGGCAAGAAAAATCTATGCGGGCAGCGATATGTTCCTCATGCCCTCAAAGAGCGAGCCCTGCGGACTTTCTCAGATGGTCGCCCTGCGCTACGGCTCAATTCCCATAGTCCGCGAAACGGGCGGACTTAAAGACACCGTTACCGACAGCGGCGACGGCTCGGGCAACGGCTTTACCTTTAAGAGCTATGACGCTTATGATATGCTTGACGCAATAAGGCGCGCCCTTGCGGCCTACGGCAATCCCGAGCATTGGAGCACCTTGGTTGAAAGAGCGCTTAAATGCGATAACAGCTGGGGTCGCTCGGCAAGAGAATACATAGCTCTCTATAATTCGCTCATAAACAGTTAATGCCAAAACCCACCCCAAAGGCAGCGGCTGATAATCGGGCTTCGATTAAATCAGTGTTTACCTGAAGGGTGGGTTTGATTGTTATTTATTATCTGAAAAATTCGGGCGGCATAGGCGGAATTGAATCTGAAATATGCTTCATAATGAAGTCCTCGGCGAGGTTCACCAGAGTCTTGATGGAATCGGGGACAGGCGCGTCATCATCGGGCGTTTTGCTCTTGGTGGGCGCAATGGCTTTGTAAGCAACCTTTTCTATTGCCGCAAAATAAACGGGGGAGCAGCATATTTCGCCGTCAACATTGGCTCTGCCCGCCCAGTTTTTCGGCAGGTTGCCCGCGTCTGCCTGAATGAGGATAATTTTATAAAGCGCAATCGCAAGGATGATTTCGAGCCTGACTCCGCTGAGCTTTTCATTGCGTCTCATTCTGTCAACCATTATTATGGCTGCCTTTATCAGAGTGCGGCTTGTCGGATTGATATCGTCCCTGTCGTCAAAGAGCGTTGACGCCATCATAAGCGTGTCGTTTCGCTCGGAGGAACGCCCGAGCAGATAGTCGCAGGTTACGCCGTAAAAATCGGCGGCTCGGATTAAAAAGCTCTGTCCGCATTCCCTGATGCCTTTTTCATAGTGTGAGAGCAGCGCCTGTGATATTCCGAGCCTTGCGGCGGCTTCCTTTTGGCTCAGCCCCTTTTCTTTTCTCAGCTCACTTAAAATTATGGGAAAGTTTCTTTCCATAGCTAAACCCCTTTTATAATCATCTGTATAAAGATAGGGATAATTATACAAAAAATTATACAATTTGTATAGAGCAAAACTGCACGAAATTTTGTTCCGATTTTTGGAGGAAAAATGAAATCATATACTGTTCATCTGATAAGAAACGCCCTGACGGACGAGAGCTGTGACGGGCGATATATCGGTCACACCGATGTTGAAATCAGCGAGAGCGGCAAGGCGCAGCTCAGGCAAATGAAGGACGAGCTTGTTTTTCCGCCCGTTGAGGCGGTTTTCACAAGCCCGCTCAAGCGCTGCACGGAAACAGCCGCTATTCTTTATCCCGATAACAAGCCCATTGTTATTGACGGCTTTATTGAATACAACTTCGGCGAGTTTGAAAACAAAACTGCCGAGGAGCTTAAAGACCACCCCGTTTTTCCGAAATGGCTGGCAGGCGAAAAGGGCGCGGAGCCGCCTTTCGGCGAGAGCAACGCAAAGTTTGAAAAGCGTGTTCGCACAACCTTTGAAAAGGTTGCCGAGGGGCTTATGAAAACGGGCACAACCGAAGCCGCTATTGTGACTCACGGCGGCGTTATTATGACTATTCTTGCCGCTTACGGAATTCCCGAGCTGCCGATGCACGAATGGATAACTCCCAACGGCTGCGGCTTCACAATCAAAATCAACCCTTCGCTTTGGATGCGGGCAAAAAAATTTGAGGTTTTCAGCGAATTTCCGTATGAAAGAGAAGAACTGCCCGATTAATCGGAATTACAGAACAGGAGAAAAAGAAGATGCAGACATTTTCCATTGAAAAAGACGGCTTTCGCCTCAACGGCGAGCCTTTCAGAATAATAGCGGGAGCAATTCATTATTTCCGCGTTCCCGCCGAATATTGGCGCGACAGGCTGATTAAGCTCAAAGCCTGCGGCTTTAACACGGTTGAAACATATATTGCGTGGAA
>JAEDGK010000163.1 GCA_016297555.1 Clostridiaceae bacterium | reverse complement strand
TGAACGCAGGCTCTTATCAGAATAAAAATCAGCGGTGTCAGCTTCTCATAGGGAATACCCAGCTTTGGCTCCAAACTCTTTGCATATTCGGTATACCGTTTATCAACTCCTGCAAAGAATTTCTTGCCGTATTCTCTGTATTTAGGGTGGGTATACACCTGATACATCAGCCTGTATTTCTTGCCGTGCTTTTCTGCCGTCCAATAAGGTATCTCATCGATGAATCGCCACAGGCTCTCAATATCCTCGGGTGCTTTCGCCATGAAATCATCTTCAACCTTGCTCATGCAATACTCCGTTGACTGAATGATGAGGTCATCCAGATCCTCGAAATATGTATAAATCATGGAGGCGTTATATCCGCAATGATTTGCCAACGCCCTGATGCCCGTGCCGTGAAGCCCCAAATCGGCAAAACCGTTATAGCATTTTTCCATCAGCTCATTTTTTCGGGCGTTCCATTGCTCTTCGGTATAATTTGCCAAATGATTTCTCCTTTCATTCAAATCATTCGTTCTAAATGAAATAATAACATATATTGTATTAATTTTCAATATATCTGATAGTTTTTTATTAATAATTATGCTTTGTTTTAAGCGCCGCGGCGTCGCCGAAGTAAAATTTCTCTCCGATTACGGTCGGAGATTTAGGAAGGTTTTCATCACTGATTTTTCCGCGGTTTCAAAATGTTAATATTGAAAAATGTCGGATTCTGTGATACAATAAAAACAACAAAGCATCAGGGAGGTTGTGTTATGAGAAAGTTTTTCAAGGCATTGACGGCGTTGGCGTTATGCTCAATAATCCTTGTCGGCTCCGTTGCAGGCGGCGGATTTGCAGATGTGCCTGACGGGCTTTTTATCAAAGCATCTGCAAGCGCAAATTATTTAGGCGATTATATATATTACGGCACATATCCGCAGAGCGAAGTCAAAGACGAAGCTCTTATTGCCGCTCTTAACAGCGTGGAGGGCGATTGGATTGCATACCGTTACTTTTCGGGAAGCGGAAAAAACAGTGACGGTCAAATGAAGCCCGCCGATTATATGTACTACAAAGATATAGTATATGACGGAAACAAATACAGAGCCGTAACCTTTGATAAATACAGACCTTGTTCCACAGGTCTTGATCACGGCGCCGAATTCACATACCAGGATTATAACGGATACGAAACAAACACGGTATATTGGTTTAAATTTGAGCCGATAAAATGGCATATTCTTGATGAATCTTCCGGTCTGATAATGGCAGATATTATTCTCGATGCCCAGCCCTACAACAACTATTGTATCAGAGATTATTCAATAGAGGATCAGACATATTCATACTTCGGCAATGAAGAACAGACATATTTTGCAAGCGATTATTCGATGAGCGACATCCGTCAGTGGCTGAATAACGATTTCTTTAACACCGCCTTTTCGGAAGAAAACAAAGAAAACATTATTTCAACCGAGCTGAATAATGACTGCTTTGACACTCTTATCGGCAGACAGGAATATGAAAGACTCAACAGCTCCGCCACAAATGACAAAATCTTTCTTCTTTCATATACCGATGTTGTCAGCAAAGATTACGGCTTCATTGAAAATATGCAAAGCATTGATTCTCAAAGATTGTTCAAAGGCTCTGACTATGCAAAAGCGCAGGGGTTATATGTATTTAATAATCCCGAGAAAAACTATAACGGATTTTCACCCTGGTATTTGCGTACACCCGGAATTCGTTCCGATGTAACTTGCTCGGTTGATTATTCCGCCCGTGTTTCATATATTTCCGGAGCCCTCAACATCGGCGGAATTGTTCCCGCATTAAGACTCCGACAGCTCAAATCGGATATTAACGGCATCACAACAATTTCTTACAACAATGACGGTACCCACACAATAAGAAATGCAGACAGAGAAATACTTGCAGTTGAAAAATGCGAATTCGATGTCGAACTCATTCCGTCAAGCTCATGCACAACGGGCGATGTCGAAAAACATGTCTGCCCAAAATGCGGAAACAGCTATTCTGTTTATTATCCAGGTCCCGGGCATGAAAAAGCTTCACCCGTTATTGAAAATGAGGTATCTGCAACCTGCACAACCGCCGGCGGTTATGACAGCGTGGTGTATTGCAAGAAATGCAATGAGGAAGTGAGCAGAGAGTTTGTTGTTACCGAGCCTGCAAAAGGCCATACAAAAGCTCAGCCGATTTGTGAAAATGAA
>JAEDGK010000060.1 GCA_016297555.1 Clostridiaceae bacterium | reverse complement strand
GGCGACCTTGATTATTCACGGCTCAATGATGTTTTTGATTTTGTTAATGTTATGACTTATGATATGACAGGCAGCGACCATTCAAGCTTTGCGCTGACTGTTAAGAATATGAACGACTGGGCAAAGCTTATTGATAAAAGCAAGCTTATCCTCGGCGTTCCGTTTTATGCGAGAAGCGAAACGGAAAAATATAATTGGATTGGCTACTGCACTCTTATGGAGCTTGTCGGGCAGGGCAAGGCTCGCCTTGAGCGCGGCGAAGACCAGGATTATATAATCATTGAGGACGCAAAGCTCGGCATAGACACGCCCGAATCCATTATCAAAAAAGCCCGCTGGGTCAAAGAAAACGGCTTCGGCGGTATCTTTAACTGGCAGGAGGGCAGCGATTTCAACGGCGCTCTCAGAGCCGCAATGTGGAGCGGAATGTTCGGCGAATAACTCAGCAAATTAAAACAAAATTAATAATAACCCCGATTCAAACAGGCAATACTGATATTGCCATCATTTGTATCGGGGTGATTTTTTTGCAATTCAACAAGGTTGAAATCTGCGGAGTAAACACCGCAAAGCTCAAGGTACTGAAAGAAAGCGAAAAAATGGAGCTTCTCAAAAAAGCCCGTGCGGGCGACAAAAAAGCAAGGGACGAGCTTGTGACGGGTAATCTGCGGCTTGTGCTGAGCGTTATCCAGCGCTTTGCAAACCGAGGAGAAAATCCCGACGACCTTTTTCAGGTGGGCTGTATAGGGCTGATTAAGGCAATCGATAATTTTGATATGAGCCTTGATGTAAGATTCAGCACCTATGCCTGCCCGATGATAATCGGCGAGGTGCGCCGCCATTTGAGGGATAACAATCCCGTTAGAGTCAGCCGCTCGGTCAGAGATACTGCTTATCACGCAATGCAGGTCAGAGAAAGGCTGATAAACGAGCTTGAGCGCGACCCGACTCCCGAAGAAATCGCAAAGGAGCTCGGAATTGAAAAGGAAAGCGTTGTTATGGCTCTTGACGCAATCGTTGAGCCTGTTTCGCTGAATGAGCCGGTCTATTCCGACGGGGGCGACACAATCTATGTTATGGATCAGATAGGCGACTCGGAAAGCGATGAAAGCTGGCTTGAGGAAATACTGCTCAAACAGGCAATAAAAGACCTTAATCCGCGCGAAAAAAAGATACTTTATCTGCGGTTTATGAAAGGCAAAACCCAGATGGAGGTTGCAAACGAAATAGGAATTTCACAGGCACAGGTTTCCCGCTTGGAAAAAGGAGCAATAAAGAAAATCAAAGAAAACAATAAGGTATAAAAATTGGGGTTGTCGCAATAAGATGAAGAAGCCGTTTTCTTCCGACGACGGCGTATCAAGATACTCCGAGTCGGAAAAAACGGCTAAAAAGAAACATAATAGTTTAATCTTAATCCCAAACAAAAATCGAATGGCTTGTATCGGTTATATTTCCAATACAAGCCATTTTCTGCTGTTTTAGTTTCTTTTGGTCTTCGCTTAGTGCGACAGCCGCGGTTATTTTTTACTTTTCTATTACATAGGTTGCATAAGCCAAAAGCTCGCCGCTGAGGAAATCGCAGGCGGTGAACACGATTTTTTCGGGATAAACCGTTACCAGCATACCCTCGGAGGAGCGCATTGCGTGCTCGGTGGTTGCAAGGGAATTAGCGGTTGTTCTTCTCGGAGATGAAACGCTTGAAATATGAACCATCGTTGCATATTCACCGTTATAATCGGTTATGTTCATCTGCGGATTGAATTTCTGCATATCATAAGCCCAATGCGAATGACCGTTGAAGAAAACAACATTTTTATATTCCTTCATAAGCTCTCTGAAGCGCGCTTCATCCGCAGTGCCGGGAGTGAAAACAAGGTCATAGCTGTTGCCGACATTGTTTTTGAGATTGCCCTCGCCCATATCGGGGTCGCCGTCGGCATTAGCCAAAAATGTGTGGAAGAAAAGGAAAACCGTTTCATTTTTATATTTTTCAAGCTGAGCCGAAAGCCAGTCAAGCTGTTCATCCGTAACCAAACGGCTTGTGGGCTTGTTATAATCCCAGCGATACTGAGAAAAGAAAATGAAAACATCGCCCTTTGCCTCGGAGGGCGCATAAACGAAATCCATTCCGTTATCCGCAACCTCAACCACGCCCGCTCTCTTGTTTTCGCCGTAAACACCCGTGTTGATAAGCTCCTGCCAATTTTTAAGCTCATAATATGACGAAACATCGTGGTTGCCCGTGCAGGTATAAACGGGGAAACCGTAACGCGAAGCTATGGAATTGAATTTTTCAAACGCGCTTCTCTCTCCGTTGCTCGAGAGGTCGCCCGACATACCGACAAGCGAAATATCAAAAGCGGAGAGGAAGGTCAGAGCGTTGGGGAAAGTGAGTTGAGCGTCATCGCCGCTGAGTGAAAAATTATATCTGTTAAAATGCAGGTCGCTGAGCGCACCGAAGGAATAGGTTTTGCCGCCGTTATCCGCAAGCTTTTCATCGGGAATATCGGCAGAAGCCATCAGCACCCTGTTTCTGAAAGCAAGCACGGTCTGCGCGCCCTCGGGGATAGCGGTGAATTCATAAATCTCCGCGCTTGCGCTGCCCGAGCCGACGGTCATCTCGCAAAGCTCGCTGTAATAAGCCTTGTTTCCGTTCACCTCAACCGAAAGCTTTTCTTCGGCATCGGTTCCCCAATAAATCTCATAGTCGCCGTTTACCGAGGAAGAAACGGTTACTGTTCCCGCGGCGGAGCCTGCCTCGGAATTTGAAAAATCATAGCTGATTTCGGTTTTTCCGCCGAGAAACGGAACGGAAAAGGTCAAGCCGTTAAACGCCATAACGAGCGGAAGCACCGTAGCAAGAATTCTTGCCGCAATTTTAGTAAACATCTTTAAAAATCCTCCTTTTTTCTGTCGGGTTAATTTACAGCAATGCAACAGACATTGCAAGCAAAATCTGCGCGGGGTAATATGTAGAAAGCTCCACGGTTACCCAGATATTCTTTTTCTTAACGGGTGTAAAATAGAGCAGGGAAAGGCACGAATCGCTCAAAAGGAAAAGAACGGAGCCGATGAAAGCCGCAATAAAAGCGGGGCTTCGGGTTGTGAAAGCAAGCACGCCCGAGGCAGAAACCTTATAGACAAGCGCGGCATAATAGACCGTCATTATCGATGCGAGCTTTTTATCGACCTTCATTTTCAGCACCCGCATCATAACAACGGCAAAAACTCCGCCCAAAAGCCCGATTATAAGCGCAGGCAGATTGAAGCCGCCAATTCTTATGAAAGCGCAAAGCGAGAAAATGTGACCTGCAAGGAAATAAAGAGTTCCGAGCGGAATAAGCTTACCCCTGAAAGTGGGAGCTATCTCTTTAATACCTAAAAGCACATCGCCGAAAAATCCAAACATCAAGGCAAAGCACACAAGGCAGAAATAATATGTATTCTTAGGATTAAGTCCGTAGCCAACAACGGCAACCGAAATAAAGCCGAAGCTTGCCATAAATTTGCACATCATTCCTTCAAACGCCTTGCCTTTGCGTCTGAATGTAACGCATCCCGCGGCAAAAGCAACGGTCATAACTGCAAGAACAATACACAGCGGCGACATAGAAATCCTCCTTAAAATTTAAGATTTAACGGCAACTGCCCATCTGCCGTCTGTTTGAAAGCCGATTTTTCCGTAGAAATCCGCCAGCCCGTCGTTTCTGCAAAACAGAAAAACTCTCTTTTCCGAATTTTCATTTGCAAGCAGGCTGACAGCTCTTGAAGCATAGCCTCTGCCGCGCGCACTCGGATTGGTCGCAACCGCGCCGAGCAAAACGCTTTTTCGCCCCTTAAAAAGAGCAAACGCACACGCAAGCGGCTCTCCGCCGTTTTCAATAACGGCAAGGCTTGCCGTGCCTTTGTTAAGCCTTGAACACACATCGGCAAGAAACGCTTCATAAGCTCCGAGCTCAAAGCCGCAAAGGCAGAGCAAATCATATATTTTTCTCTTATCAAAATCTCTTGAAATTCCGTTGCAGTCTGCTCCCGAATTTCCCTCGAACCTGACAATATGGGACGATTTTTGCACTTTAAGCCCCAAAGCGGCGGCGTGCTCCGCTCGGCAGGTAACGCTTGAATAACCGACTGCATTGATGAAAGCGGAAAGCTCCTCAAAATCGGTGTTTTCAAGGCAGCACAAGGTCATTTCTCCGTCAATGCTGCTTATTGCCGCCGTCTGCACGCCGTCAACCGTCTGAACCCAGAATTTTGCAAAGCCGTAATCCGCGCCGTAGGTATCAAACAGAGCGGTTATTCGGGCGGCAAACGGGTCGGCGGGCAAAAAGCCGAGCCAATCCGCGCTTTCACAAATGCTCACCATTTTGCAAATTCCTCCGCCAACGCTTTTATCAGGCGCAGACTTTCGCCGACATCCGAATAATTAATAACACAGCTCGGCGAATGAAGATATCTGCACGGAACGGAAACCGTCAGAGTTTTCACTCCCCCGCGGCTTTTGTGAATTGCGCCCGCGTCATTGCCGCCTGCAACAAGTGTTTTCGGCTGGCAGGTAATTCCGTCTCTCTCCGCAATTTCAAACGCTTTGTCATAAAGCTCGCGGCTGTAAAGCGTGCTTCTGTCCATAAACGAAACCGCGCCGCCTCCCGAGCAGAGGCAAACTCTTTTTTCGCCGCTCACTCCGCAGATATCGGCGGCAGTTGTGGTTTCAACAACTATTGCATAATCCGGCGCGATTGTAAACGCCGCCGTCTGCGCGCCGCGCGTTCCGATTTCTTCCTGAACGCTGAACGAAAACCACGCGTCATACTCAAGCTCGCTCCTGATTATCTCAATCAGTATCGCACAGCCCACCCTGTCGTCAAGCGCCTTGGCTTTGATAAACCCGTTTCCGAATTCAACCGCCTCGCCCGAAAAGCAAACCGAATCGCCTGTTCTGACAAATTCAAGCGCTTCTTCTCTGCTTTTTGCTCCGATGTCGATATAAAGGTCATCGGCTTTCGGGATATCGGCGTCGGCTCCTTTTTCAAGCAGATGAACCGGCTTTATGCCGATAACTCCCGTTATCCCTTTATCTCCGACCGTTACGGTTCTGCCGAGCATAACCCTTGTGTCAATGCCGCCGACCTTTGCAAAGCGCAGAAACCCGTCGGAAGTAACGGCGGTAACAATAAGCCCTACCTCATCCATATGAGCGTCAAGCATTACTTTATTCTTGGCGGGCTTTTTTCCTTTTTTGAATACCAAAAGATTGCCGAGCGGGTCAACGCTGTATTCGGCAAAGTCCTTTATTTTATCAATTATATATTCACGAACCGCATTTTCTCTGCCTGAAATACCGGGCAGAGCGCAAAGCTCCTTTATCATTTTAAGCATGTGCGCCGCCCCTTTCCTTTATATATTCCGCCATCAGCCTTGCCGTGCTTTCGATATCCGCAAGGTCGCACACCTCTGCCGCCGTGTGCATATTTCTCAGCGGAATTGACAGCAGAGCGGTTTTAACTCCTGCTCCCGCAGTTTGAATTTCATCGCAGTTTGTGCCCGTTTTGCCGCCCATAACCTCGGGCTGATTGGGAATATTTTCTTTTTCTGCAATTTCAGCAAGCCGTCTGCTCATTGAATAATCGAGCGACGGAGCATAGCCTATCATTGTTCCCCCACCGAGCGAAGCATATTTTTCCGCACTTATTCCGGGCGCGCTCGCAAAGCTGACATCAACGGCAATCGCTTCATCAGCCTGTGCAGAAAAAGCACCCGTCTGCGCTCCGCTGCCGCCCGTTTCCTCCTGAACGGAAAACATAACGCTGATGCGGCAATTCAGTTTTTCTCCCTCAAGAAGTTCAAGGCATCTCAAAACAGCGGCAACTCCGGCCCTGTCATCAATCGCGCCTGAGCTGACTCTGCTGCCGAGCAGCTTTGAAAAGCTTGAATTAAAAACAATTCTGTCGCCCGGAGCTACAAGCTTTTCCGCCTGCTCGCGGCTCATTCCTATATCAACGGCAATTTCGTCAAATTCCTTTGCTTTGTCCGAATCCTCGGGCTTTGAAAGATGGGGAGGTGTTGATGTGATAACGCCGAAAAGCTTTTCTTTGCCGCAAACCGTAACCTCGGAAGCGGCAAGCACCCTGATATCCGCACCGCCGCATTTCGCTACTTTAAGAAAACCGCTTTCATCTATCGCCGTAACAACAAGGCCTATGCGGTCAAGGTGAGCGTCAAGCAAAATATGCGGCTCTCCGCTGCCCATGCTGCCCGTCACGCTGCCGAGAGGGCTGATTTTAACGGGCATATATTTTTCAAGCAGACGCGCCGCCGTTTTTGCCGCCTCATCCTCCGCGCCCGAAACTCCGCCTGCGGCGCAAAGCTCCTCAAGCAGAGCGCAAACGCTTAAATAATCGCTCATTGTGAAATCCTCTTTCCAAACAACGAAAGGCTGACCGCGAGGATCAACCTTTTTTGTCTTTTAAATAACTTTTATTCCGCCGTCGGGACGGATATTGAGAACATAGCACGATTTTTCACCGAAAACCGCACAGATTTTTTCTTTGAAAGCATCAAGCAAATCCATGGGAACAAACGCCTGAATGGTTCCTGCGAAGCCGCCGCCGTGGACTCTCCATGCTCCCCTGCCCGCGAGTATATCTTGGCAAAGCGCAAGGGCAATGCTGACGGGCTGATTTTCGGGAGCCTTGCAGGTAAAAACGTTCTGATTATACATATATGAAGAAAATCCGCTCTCAACAACAAGAGCTTTAAATGCTTCAAAATCGCCGTTTTTAAGAGCCTGAGCCTGCTTTTCAACGCGCTCGTTTTCATTGTAGAAATGTATGGCACGGAGCACCGCTCTGTCACCCGCCGCGTCTCTGATAACGGAGATTTGCTTTTCAAAATCGGCTCTGTCAACCTCTCTGAGAACGCTCTTGCCGAATTTTGCGGCAACGGATTCCATTTCGCTTCTGACTGCGGCATAATCGTCGGTCAAATCAGAATGGTCTCCGCCCGTGTCAACTATGCACAGGGCATGACCGCACGCGCCGAAGTCAAAATCAAGCTTTTCAATGACGGGAGCGGCAGGGTCTTTAAAGTCTATTCTTACAAAGCCGCCTACGGAGCACGCCATCTGGTCCATAAGTCCGCAGGGCTTTCCGAAATATTCATTTTCGGCAAACTGAGCTATCTGAGCAATTTCAACCGCGCTGACCTTTCCGCCGTTATAAAGATGATTGAGAATTGTGCCGAGCAAAACCTCAAACGCCGCCGACGAAGAAAGACCCGAGCCCGAAAGGACATCGGAAGCCGTAGCCGCGTCAAAGCCGCCGATATTATAGCCTCTGTTTTTAAAGCCCGCGCAAACGCCTCTGACAAGGGCGGCGGATCTGCCTCTTTCAGCGGGCATTACGCCGAGGTCGGCAAGGTCAACAACATCCATCTTATAGCCTTCGGATTTAACCCTGACAATATTTTCGTCATTAATTCCTGCGGCGGCAACTGCGTCAAGATTTACGCTTGCGGCAAGCACACAGCCGTGGTTATGGTCGGTGTGATTTCCGCAAACCTCGGTTCTGCCCGGTGCGCTGAACATTTCAATTTCTCTGCCCGAGCCGAAAAGCTCTTCAAAGCTTGAAACTATTCTCAAATATCTTGATTTTTGAGCCTGAATGTCTTCTTTCTTATAGTTTCTTGCAAAAGCTACGTCATATTCCGAGCCTGCAAGTTTTTCTTTAAGCATTGCAGTCTTAATCATTTTTCGGCAATTCCTTTCTTTCGGGTTTGTTTATTTTTTTACTTCTTGCATAATCAAGAATTTTTTCAACCGTAGTCCAGATCCCGTTTACGGACAGAGCGGAAATGCCCGATAAAAACAGGATTATCATAATGGGCAGCAGGAAGCTCGGCGAAAGCGGGTCAAACACATTTCTGCCCACGAAGGTGAACGAAATAAGCCTCGGCATAAATCCGATGAGCGACAAAAGCGTAAATTTTAAATAACCGAAATTAAACGAGCCGTAAATTCCCGAAATGCTGTTAATAGGCATACAGGGAATAAGTCTCAGCGCTATAAGCAGGGCGGGATTTCCCTTGCCGTCTTTCTGAATAAGCTTTCTGAGGATGTCCATGCGGCTTATCATTTTCCAAGCGTTGCCCGCGCCGAACCGTTTGCCCCAAAAATATCTGATGGTAACAAGCACCACAAAGCCGAGCACATTAACCGGAATTGCAAGATACATCGGCAGCACAACGCCCGTTAAAAAGCACACGGTTGAGGTGGCGTAAATCGGGAAGAAGCTTTTAATTGCAAAAAGCAAAACTATCGCTCCGATAAACTGCCAGACCTGATCGAGCTGCGCTATCATATCCTCAAGCTCCGCAAGCTTCTGCTGCGCCTCAACATACCAGCGCCAAAGCTCCTCATGGCTCAGAGACAGCAAAAGAGCGCCGACCGCAAGTGACAGCGCAATTAATATAAGCCCGCCGAAAAGCAGGTATTTTTTTCGCTTTTTTCTTTTTTCC
The DNA here is from genome assembly GCA_016297555.1 of Clostridiaceae bacterium. GTDB lineage: Bacteria > Bacillota > Clostridia > Oscillospirales > Acutalibacteraceae > CAG-177. Next base: position 3,738 of record JAEDGK010000060.1, on the reverse strand, counting down.
AAAAGCTCACCGCGCTCCGAATAATTTTTATGTGTAAAACCGCCCGAAAGCGGCGATTATCCAATTCTCTATTTTATATTATTATCCCTCTCGGGTCAATACGAAAACCAAATATTTTTATATTTTATTTTTCTCTTTTTTGTGATATACTTAAAAGAGTAAAATAAATCTCTTATAAAGGATGATTTCTATGAAAATAACCGTTCTTGACGGATACACCGAAAATCCGGGCGACCTTTCCTGGAACTGGCTTGAAAAATGCGGCGAATGTACCGTTTATGACCGCACTCCCGCAGAGCTGATTGCCGAGCGCACCAAGGATTGCGACATCATAATCACCAACAAAACGCCGCTCAGAAAGCCGCTTCTGGAAACCTTGCCCGAGCTTAAATATATCGGGCTTCTGAGCACGGGATATAATATCGTTGACTGGGAATACTGCAAAGAAAGAGGAATTCCCGTTTGCAACATTCCGTCTTACAGCACAAATGCGGTTGCCCAGCTTGTTTTTGCGCTCATTCTTGAGCATACAAACGCAGTTGCGCTTCACAGCCAATCCGTTCACTGCGGCGAATGGGCGGCTTGCAAAGACTTCTGCTATCAAAAAGCTCCGCTGACCGAGCTTGACGGAAAAACGATAGGAATAATCGGATTCGGAAAAATAGGAAAAGCGGTTGCAAAAATTGCAGAGGCTTTCGGAATGACGGTTCTCGCCTCCACCAACCATCCGTCGGATTTCGGCAATGTTATCTTTTGCGACAGAGACGAGCTGCTCGCAAAAAGCGATTTTGTGAGTATTCATTGCCCGCTCACGCCCGAAACCGACAAAATGGTCAATGCGGAATTTCTCGGCAAAATGAAGTCCTCCGCCATTCTCATAAACACATCAAGAGGTCAGGTTGTTGACGAGCCTGCTCTTGCCGACGCGCTCAAAAACGGAGTGATTGCGGGCGCGGGGCTTGATGTTCTCTCAGAAGAACCCGCGCGGGCGGATAACCCCCTGACGAAGCTCGAAAACTGCTTCATAACGCCTCATATTGCATGGGCGGCTTTTGAAACAAGAGAACGGCTTATGAAAATCTGCCGTGAAAATGTTGAAGCATTTCTTGCGGGCAAACCGCTCAACTGCGTTTATTAATCTCTGCAAAACAAAATAATCAAAAAAAATACAACTTAAATTTACAGATTCCCATTGAAAAAGTATATGCTGTGTGATATAATTCACCCGTAAATAAATAACAGAAAAGAGGTTAAGCGATTATGAAATATGTTTGCAATGTATGCGGCTGGATCTATGACGAAGCTATCGGCGATCCCGACAACGGAATCGAGCCCGGCACAAAGTTTGAAGATCTTCCCGATGATTTTGTTTGCCCCCTTTGCGGAGTAGGCAAAGACGATTTTTCGGCAGAATAATGATGCCGCCGGGAATTTCCTGTTTAATCGGGAATTCTCAAAGACAAGGGAGTCTCGCTAATCGCGGGGCTCTGTTTTTTGAACGGAAGGTGTGAATAAATGAATATTACAAAAGATATCAAATACATCGGCGTAAACGACAAAGCCATTGACCTTTTTGAGGGGCAATACATCGTGCCCAACGGCATGGCTTATAATTCATATGCCGTTATTGACAAAAAAATAGCAATTATGGACACGGTTGACGCCGCTTTTACTCACGAGTGGCTTGACAATATTGAAGAAGCTCTCGGCGGCAGAAAGCCCGATTATCTTGTGGTTCAGCACATGGAGCCCGACCATTCGGCTAATATCGGCAACTTTATGAAAGCCTATCCCGATGCTCAAATCGTTTCCTCCGCAAAGGCTTTTGCGATGATGAATAACTTTTTCGGCACGGATTTTGCAGGCAGAAGCATCGTTGTAGGCGAGGGAGATACTCTCGAGCTCGGCTCTCACACGCTGACCTTTGTAACCGCTCCTATGGTTCACTGGCCCGAGGTTATCGTAACATATGACAGCCTTGACAAGGTTCTCTTTTCCGCTGACGGCTTCGGCAAATTCGGTGCGCTTGACGCAGACGAGGACTGGGCTTGCGAAGCACGCAGATATTATGTCGGCATAGTCGGCAAATACGGCGCTCAGGTTCAGGCTCTGCTCAAAAAAGCGGCAAACCTTGATATCGAAAAGATTTGCCCCCTGCACGGCCCCATTCTTACCGAAAATCTCGGCTACTATCTCAACCTTTATAACACATGGTCGTCCTACGGCATTGAAAGCGACGGCATAATGATTGCCTATACCTCCGTTTACGGCAACACCAAAAAGGCAGTTGAGCTGCTTGCCGAAAGGCTCAAAGCCAAGGGCTGCCCCAAGGTTGTTGTTAACGACCTTGCCCGCTGTGATATGGCTGAGGCTGTTGAGGACGCTTTCCGCTACGGCAGAATTGTTTTTGCTACAACCACCTATAACGCCGACATCTTCCCGTTTATGAAAACCTTTATCGAGCATCTCACCGAGAGAAACTTCCAAAACCGCACGGTTGCCTTTATCGAAAACGGAAGCTGGGCTCCCCTTGCCGCAAAGGTTATGAAGGGAATGCTCGAGGGCTGCAAAAACTTAACCTTTGCCGACACAACGGTTAAAATCAAATCCGCGCTCAGCAATGAAAGCAAGGAGCAGATTGAAGCTCTTGCAGATGAGCTTTGCCGCGATTATCTGGCTCAGAGCGACGAAACCGCCGATAAAAACGACCTCAGCGCACTTTTCAATATCGGATACGGACTTTATGTTGTAACCTCAAACGACGGCAAAAAGGATAACGGACTTATTGTCAACACCGTAACTCAGGTTACAAACACTCCCAACCGCGTTGCCGTAACCATTAACAAAGATAATTATTCTCACCATATTATTCAGCAGACGGGCATTATGAATGTAAACTGCCTTTCGGTTGACGCACCGTTCAAGGTTTTTGAAAATTTCGGCTTCCAAAGCGGCAGATCAGTCAACAAGTTTGCCGACTGCACTCCCCTGCGAAGCGATAACGGACTTGCTTTCCTGCCGAGATACATCAATTCCTTTATGTCTTTGAAAGTTGAGCAATATGTGGATCTCGGCACGCACGGAATGTTTATCTGCTCCGTTACCGAGGCAAGAGTTCTTTCAGACAAAGAGACGATGACCTACACCTATTATCAGAACAATGTTAAGCCCAAGCCTCAGACCGAGGGCAAAAAAGGCTTTGTTTGCAAGATTTGCGGCTGGATTTATGAGGGCGACGAGCTGCCCGACGATATCGTATGCCCGCTGTGCAAGCACGGCGCCGCCGATTTTGAGGAAATAAAATAATCTAACATTAAACAGCAATCCCCGAATTCCGAGCCGCACGGCGCCGAATCCGGGGATTTTGTTAATTTTCATAATGTAAAGACATTTTTCCAACCTTTTTTCAAAATGCCCCACTATATATTTGAACACGCGCCGAGAGGGTGAAAAGATGGATAAGCAAAACGCGGATTTGATTATAACCGAATATTACCGAAATGTATGTTAATCCTGAATCTTTTAAACATAGGTTGGAAACATTCTCTCAAAAGCACTAAAAAATGGGCAGACACAAACAGCGTGTCTGCCCATTCTCTTTGCTTTTTTAACCGTTCCAAACTAAGTCGCAACGGCAACAATTTTCAATTCGAGAATATAAACAGCTTTTGCGACCTCGTTTTTGCACGCAAAAACATCGGTTCATAGAAAAATTGCTTTTCACTCTCTCAAAAAGCC
>JAEDGK010000059.1 GCA_016297555.1 Clostridiaceae bacterium | reverse complement strand
TTAATAACAATAAATTCTCGGGGCGGGGTGAGATTCCCCACCGGTGGTTAAAGTCCACGACTCGCAAAAAGTTCTTTTGCGACTGATGCGGTGAAACTCCGCAACCGACGGTTAAAGTCCGGATGATAGAGAATGTGCTCATAAAAAGCATTTCGCCCTGCAAGATTTTTGCAGGGCGTTTTTATTTTTTTAGGCACACTCCGAGGGAAATGGAGATTTATTATGAAAAACACATCCGCATCAAACAAGGTTATCAAAACCGCAATTATGGCAATGCTCACCGCGCTGTCTGTTGTATCGGTCTACGCTCTGCGCCTGCCGCTCATTCCCGCCGCACCGTTTCTTGAATATGACGCGGCTGATATTCCCGTGCTTATCGGCTCAATGCTGCTCGGTCCCGTTTCGGGCATTGTAACTCTGCTCGCGGTTTGCGCCATTCAGGCATTGACCGTCAGCGCGTCAAGCGGCTGGATAGGCTTTGTTATGCACTTTATCGCTTCGGGCGTTCTCGTGCTTATATCGTCAACAGTTTATAAAAAGAAGCCGACAAGCGGCGGACTTGTTTTAGGGCTTGTGCTCGGCTCGCTCGCCATGACGGCGGTTATGATTCCGCTTAATCTCGTTTTCACGGGCATTTTCCTCGGCGCGGGCACAAAAGCGGTGGCTCAGATGCTCATACCCGCAATCATTCCTTTTAATCTGCTCAAAGCGGGCATAAACTCCGCCGTTACATTTGCAGTATTCACCCCGATTTCAAAGCTGCTTAAAAAATATATAAAAAGCGGTGAATAATAATGCCGATTCATCCCATACCTCCCCTGTTTTCAGAAAAATCGGAAACTCTTATACTCGGCTCTTTTCCGTCGGTCAAATCAAGAGAAGCCGCGTTCTTTTACGGACACCCGCAAAACAGATTCTGGGCTGTGCTCGCCGCGGTTTACGGCTGTGAAAAGCCCGGAACGGTTGAAGAAAAAAAGCGTCTTGTTCTTGAAAACCGCCTTGCGCTGTGGGACGTTATAGGTGAATGTGACATTCAAGGCAGCGCGGACAGCTCAATTAAAAGCGTTACCGCAAACGACCTTTCGGTTATTCTTGACAACTGCCGCATTAAAAGAATATTTGTCAACGGAAAGACCGCCGAAAAATATTATAACAAATACACTCTGCCCAAAACAGGCATAAAAGCGGTTTGTCTGCCGTCAACAAGCCCCGCAAACGCCGCGTGGAGCTTTGAACGGCTCGTTGAAGCCTGGAAAATTATAACACTCTCCGAAAATCCGAATAAAATGTAGTAGGCTTCCATATTAAGGACAGGCAATTTTGAAATTTTTTGCTCCCCGATTTCAAATATGCGTTTATTTTGCCTGCCGAGTGCCAAAAATAATGTTGCGAAACAAACACGGTAACCGAAGATTAAATCAGCGGTTGCGCCAACGGAGAGTGATTACAGTGACCGTTAAACGGGGAGAAATCTATTACGCCGACCTGAGCCCTGTTATCGGCTCGGAGCAGGGCGGCACAAGACCGGTTTTGATTGTTCAGAACGATGTGGGCAACAAATTCAGCCCAACGGTAATTGCCGCCGCGATAACAAGCCAGAGGTTCAAAACCAGCCTGCCCACACATATCAGGGTCAACGCCGACGGCTGCGGACTTGCAAAGGACTCAATCGTTTTGCTTGAACAGGTTCGCACGCTTGACAAAAAACGGCTCAGAGAAAAAATGGGCATACTTGATGAAAGAGATATGGTCAGGGTTGACCGCGCTCTTTCGGTCAGCCTCGGAATAGGGGCTGCTGTTCCCGCAGAATAGAATATATCAAAAAATCCGTATCCCCTCATTTTGGAGAATACGGATTTTTTTGATTATTTAACGGGAACAAGCTTTTCCTTGCCGCCCATATAGGGGCGCAGGGTAACGGGAATGTTTACGCTGCCGTCCTCATTAAGATTGTTTTCAAGGAAAGCGATAAGCATTCTCGGAGGAGCAACAACGGTATTGTTGAGCGTATGTGCAAAATACTTTTTGCCGTCCTTACCGTTGACTCTGATTTTAAGTCTGCGTGCCTGAGCGTCGCCGAGATTTGAGCATGAGCCAACCTCGAAGTATTTCTTCTGCCTGGGTGACCAAGCCTCAACATCAAAGGATTTAACCTTCAAATCCGCAAGGTCGCCTGAGCAGCACTCAAGAGTTCTGACGGGGATATCAAGAGAGCGGAAAAGGTCAACGGTATTCTGCCAAAGCTTATCAAACCACATCATACTGTCCTCGGGCTTGCAGACAACTATCATTTCCTGCTTCTCAAACTGATGAATTCTGTAAACGCCTCTTTCCTCAATGCCGTGAGCTCCCTTTTCCTTGCGGAAGCAGGGTGAATAGCTTGTAAGAGTATGGGGCAGAGTGTCCTCATCAATAATTGTGTCAATATATTTGCCTATCATTGAATGTTCGCTTGTGCCGATAAGATAGAGATCCTCGCCCTCAATCTTATACATCATGGCGTCCATCTCCGCAAAGCTCATAACACCCGTAACGACATTGCTTCTTATCATAAAAGGAGGAACGCAGTAAGTAAAGCCGCGGTCAATCATAAAATCTCTTGCATAAGAAATAACTGCGGAATGAAGGCGGGCGATATCGCCGCAGAGATAATAGAAACCGTTGCCCGCAACGCTTCTTGCCGCGTCAAGGTCAATGCCGTTGAAACGCTCCATAATATCGGTGTGATAAGGAATTTCAAAATCGGGCACAACGGGCTCGCCGTATTTTGTAACCTCAACATTCTCGCTGTCATCCTTGCCGATTGGCACGCTCGAATCGATAATGTTGGGAATAACCATCATTATCTTGGTTATCTTTTCTGAATATTCCGCTTCAAGCTTTTCGCACTCGGCAAGTCTTTCGGAAAACTCCGTTACCTTTGACTTTGCCGCCATTGCTTCGTCCTTTTTACCCTGAGCCATCAGCATTCCGATTTCCTTTGAAACCTTGTTGCGGTTGGCGCGCAGGCTGTCCGCCTCGCCCTTTATTGCTCTTGATTTTGCATCAAGCTCAATAACCTCGTCAACAAGAGGCAGCTTGCTGTCCTGAAACTTTTTCTTTATATTTTCTTTGACGACATCGGGATTTTCTCTCAAAAACTTGATATCAAGCATATTTTTCAGCTCCTAATGGTTTTTACATTGAACTATTTTATTACATTTTTTTCAAAAAATCAACTGCATCTGCAACATATTTATCATCGGCAAGCTCAACGGCGCCCTTATCGACAAGGGACGCATTTTTCGGGTCGATGGGGATTTTGGCAAGCACGGGCACTCCGAGCTCCGCGGCGATTTCATCAATCTTGCTCTCGCCGAAAATATTGATTTTTTTGCCGCAGTCGGGGCAGACGGCATAGCTCATATTTTCAACAATGCCGAGAACGGGAATATTCATCAGCTTTGCCATATTGAAAGCTTTCTTGACTATCATCGTTACCAAATCCTGCGGAGTTGTGACAATGATTATGCCGTCAACGGGAAGATTTTGGAAAACCGTGAGCGAAACATCGCCCGTTCCGGGAGGCATATCAACAAACATATAGTCCACATCGCCCCACGCAACATCTTTCCAGAACTGCTGAATAACTCCCGAGATAACGGGGCCGCGCCAAACAACGGGCGATTCCTCGCTCTCAAGCAGGAGATTTATCGACATTATTTTAATACCCGTTTTGCTCTCCTCGGGCAAAAGTCCGCTTTCATCCGCCTTGGCTCGGCTCTTGATGCCGAATGACTTGGGAATTGACGGACCCGTGATATCCGCATCAAGCACCGCACAGGCGTTTCCTCTCGCCTGCATTGCGCTTGCAAGCATCGATGTAACAAGCGACTTGCCTACGCCGCCTTTTCCGCTGACAACGCCGATAACCTTTTTAACGTTGCTGAAAGGTCCGCAGGGAATTCTCATATCCTGCGCTTCTTCTCTTGATGAGCAATTACTCGAACAGCTCGAGCAGTTGCCGCTGCATGCTTCACTCATAATTCTTTCTCCTGTCACTTAAACAAATTTATTATTAGCTCCGCACCGTATGCCAAAGCAAAAATTATCGGCATATGGGCGATATATATAACAAGCGCGTTGCGCCCGAGAAATCCGAAAAACGGAACTCTCTGAGGTATGCTCCACTTCGGAAATCCGTTTTTAACACAGTAAGCCCCCGTGAAAGCTCCCGCAAGGAATATAAAAATATCCGGAAAAATCGGAAAATAATCCGCCGAGAAAAATCCGGGCGAATAAATGCCCAGCGGCATAAAAATATCAGTTTTATAAAGGCTTTCGGGCAACGAAAACGAGATAAGCTCGCCGTAGCTGAGCTCTCCCCTGCTTATTCCGCTTGTGAAAGCGTAAAGCACGGCGCAAATCAAAACACCTGCAAACGGCGAAACCCTGCCGAGCGGCTTTTTAAGCAGCGCGTAAATGATTATTGACACCGACAGAAAGTGCAGTATTCCGAAATATATCTGCACCTTCTCAAAGCCGAGAGCGGGCATAATAACCGCCGTAACAAGAGTTAAGCCAAGGGCGATTGCAAGCAAAATTGCGCCTCTTTTAAAATTATTTCTCGACAGAGTGCAGGAAATTCCGCAGATAAAAATGAATATTCCCGCAAAAAACGGCTCGACGGGCATAAAGAAATCAAAAAGCGCATCTGCCCATTCCCATTCAAAAAAAGAGCCGAGCATAAAGAAAGCATGATAAAAAATCATACAGAAAACAGCAAGACCGCGCGCCTCGTCAAGAAAATTTATCCTGTTTTTTACTTGGGGCTTATTATGCATATAATTACCTCGCTATCTTATCATTTTATCATAACATATTAAAAATGCAAGCATTTATTGACTTTATTGTTTTTTTGTTTTAAAATAAGGGGAGAGTTACGGCTCACTTTGCGGCAAATAAAAATTTTCGGAGTTAAATATGACAGAAAAAATCAGAGAACTGCTTTTTAAGATTTTTAAGAAAGAAAGCTTCATCGGTAAGCTTATCGACAAATTCTTTACCCGTGAAATCGTGACCTACATTATCTTCGGCGTGCTGACCACCGCCGTCAATCTTGTAACTTTCTATATCACAAAGCAAATTTTCATTTCAATCGGATGGGATGGCGTTTTCAATGCCATGCTCGGCTCTGCGGGCTGGGAAAAGGCACTTGCCCTGCTCGGCAGCGGAACGGATTATCTTGACGCAACCGTTATCGCATGGACGGTGGCTGTAATATTCGCCTTTGTTACAAACAAGCTGATAGTTTTTGAATCAAAAAGCTGGAAGCCCGCCGTTGCGGGAAAAGAATTTGTCGGCTTTATCGGTGCAAGGCTGTTTTCGCTTTTGGTTGAGCTGCTGTGTATGTTCATTATGGTAACTCTCCTTCATTGGAACGAATTTGTTGCAAAGGTAATCGTTCAGATAATAGTTGTCATTCTCAACTATGTATTCAGTAAATTAATAATCTTTAAGAACAAGTAAGGGATCAAAATGAAAATTTCCGAAATAATCAACAAAAACTCTCCCGCTCTTTCTTTTGAGGTTTTTCCGCCCAAAAACAGCGAGAGCTACGAAAGCATAACAAATTCCGCATTGGAAATTGCGAAACTCAATCCCGATTTTATGAGCGTTACTTACGGCGCGGGCGGCACAACGGGTTCTTACACGATTGATATTGCAGAGAAAATTCTTGCGTGCGGAGTTTCGCCCGTTGCCCACCTGACCTGCGTTTGCTCGGGCAGAGATAAAATCCGTGAAACACTCTCGCAGATACGAGAAAAAGGAATTGAAAACATACTTGCCCTGCGCGGCGATATGCCCGAAGGTATGAGCGAAAAGAGCCTTGATTTTGAGCACGCAAGCGACCTTGCTGCGGAAATCAAAGATTTCGGCGGCTTCTGCATCGGCGGAGCCTGCTACCCCGAGGGTCATCCCGAAAGCTCCAATCAGGCGGAGGATATCAGAAATCTCAAATTAAAGGTTGACGCAGGCTGCGAATTTCTGACCACACAGATGTTTTTTGATAACAATATCCTTTACAATTTTCTTTATAAAATCAGAGAAGCGGGCATAACCGTGCCCGTCATCCCCGGCATTATGCCCGTTACAAATCCCGCTCAGATAAAGCGCATCTGCTCCCTTTCGGGAACAATTCTGCCCAGAAGGTTTATTCAGATAGTTGACCGTTTCGGCAGCAATCCCAAGGCTATGAAGCAGGCGGGAATTGCATACGCCACGGAGCAGATTATCGACCTTTATGCCAACGGAATTAACGCCGTGCATGTTTATTCAATGAACAAGCCCGATGTTGCGGCTCAAATCCAATCTAATCTCAAGGATATTATTGCATAATGGAAATTATAAAATCAGCGGCAGCCGAGATAAACATTGATCCTAAGCAGGTCGCAGTTTATCTCGGCTATTATTCGGCAAACGCCGATGAAGAATCAAAAAAGCTTATTAATGAATGTATCGCCGAGTTCAAGCGGTGCGCGGATTTCAGAGCCTGCTTTGAAAAAGTCGCCGTTTCCGTCAGCGGAAACGCGGTTGACCTCGGATTTATGAGAGCCGAGAGCCGTTCCCTTGCCAAAAACCTTGACGGCTGCCGCAACGCATATATTTTTGCCGCAACTGCGGGCGCAGGCTCACAGCGTTTTCTTGACCGCTGCTCACTGCTCTCCCCTCTGCGCGGCATTGTTGCAGACTGCGTAGGCTCAGCCGCCATTGAAGCGTTTTGCGACAAAATAAACTTTTCTTTTGAAAACCCCGATTTTCTGCGCCCGAGGTTCAGCCCGGGCTACGGTGATTTGCCGCTTGAATATCAAAACCGGATAGTTGAATTTCTCGGCACAAAAAAGAATATTGGTATGAGCCTTACCGACAGCCTGATGATGGTTCCCCTGAAATCCGTTACGGCGATTATCGGAATAGGCGATGAAAAGAATAAATGCAAAGGACCCGGATGTATGATTTGCAGCGGTAAAAACTGCCCTTACAGGGACTGAATGGTGGTAAAAATGAGAATTCTTGAAAAAATCCAAAAGGAAATAACCTATTTTGACGGCGGCGCAGGCACTCTGCTTCAATCGTGGGGACTCGGTGCAGGCGAAAAGCCCGAGCTTTGGAATATATCTCACCCCGAAAAGATTATTGAAATGCACCGGCTCTATCTTGAAGCCGGAGCGCAGATAATCACCTCAAACACCTTCGGAGCAAACCGCCTGAAATTCGATAATCTCCCGGAAATAATAACCGCCGCTGTCAACAACGCAAAAGCGGCGCGCGAGGGCTTTGACGCATATATTGCTCTTGATATCGGTCCGCTCGGCAAAATGCTTGAACCGCTCGGCGATATGCCGTTTGAAACCGCTGTTGAAGTTTTTTCCGAGAGCATTAAAATCGGAGCACAGGCGGGCGCAGACCTTGTTTTGATTGAAACGATGAACGACAGCTACGAGGCAAAGGCGGCTGTTATTGCGGCTAAGGAAAGCTGTAATTTGCCCGTTTTTGTTACCTGCGTTTATGATGAAAGCAAAAAGCTGATGACGGGAGCCGACCCTGCCGCCATGGTTGCAATGCTTGAAGGGCTCGGCGTTGACGCAATCGGTATGAACTGCTCTCTCGGACCAAAGCAGATGCGTGATATCGTTCCACTTTTCGCCCGTTGTGCAAGCGTTCCCATAATAGTTAATCCCAATGCGGGTCTGCCCGAGAGCGTTGACGGCAAAACCGTTTTCAGCGTAGGAGCGGATGAATTTTCCGACATTATGCGCGATATAGTTAAATCGGGCGCAACAATCATCGGCGGCTGCTGCGGCACAACGCCCGAGCATATCAGAAAAACCGTTGAAAAGACAAAGGGGCTGCCATTTAAGCTACCGGAAAAGAAAAATCTGACCGTCATTTCGTCTTACACTCACTCCGTTGAAATCGGAAATGCACCCGTTATTATCGGCGAAAGAATAAACCCGACGGGGAAAAAGAGATTTAAAGAGGCTCTCAGGCAAAACGATATCGGCTATATTCTCAACGAAGGTCTTGCTCAGAATAAAAAAGGCGTTTCCGTGCTTGATGTTAATGTCGGTCTGCCCGAAATTGACGAAACCGAGATGATGAAAAGCGTTGTGCGCTCGCTCCAGAGCGTAACGGAGCTGCCGCTTCAGATTGACACGGTGAACCCCGAAACAATGGAGCAGGCAATGCGTATATATAACGGTAAGGCTCTGATAAACTCGGTCAACGGTAAGGAAGAAAGTATGCAAGCCGTTTTTCCGCTCATCAAAAAATACGGCGGCGTTGCAATCGCCGTTACGATTGACGAAGGCGGAATCCCCGAAACTGCCGAGGGCAGAGTTGCCGTTGCACACAAGATAATCGCTCGTGCCGCAGAATACGGCATAGGCAAAAACGAAATTATCGTTGACCCTCTCGCAATGGCGGTTTCGAGCGACTCTCAAAGCGCAAACATTACGCTGAAAGCGGTTAAAATGCTTCACGACGAGGGAATCAAAACCTGCCTCGGCGTTTCCAACATTTCTTTCGGTCTCCCCTCAAGAGCCGATATAAATTCCGTTTTTTACACAATGGCGATGCACAGCGGGCTTGACTGCGCCATTATCAATCCGTTTTCAGACGAGATGATGAAAGCCTGGCACTGCTTTATGGCTCTGACGGGCAAGGACGAAAACTGCGCAGATTATATAGAATTTGCCGATTCTCTTGCTCCCGCACCCGCAGAATCAAAGAGCCAAAGCTCCGCAGGGCTTGACGGCTGCATCATCAGCGGCTTAAAGGAGCAGGCGGGCGCGTGCGCCGCAGAGCTTATCAAAACCGAAAAGCCGATGGATATAATCAACGGCAAGATTATCCCCGCGCTCAACACGGTCGGCAAGGGCTTTGAAGAAAAGAAAGTATACCTGCCCCAGCTTCTTATGAGCGCTCAGGCGGCAAAAGAAGCATTTGACGCAATCAAAGCCGCCATTCCCTCGGGCGAGGGCAAGCGCGGCAAAATCGTTATTGCAACCGTCAAGGGCGATGTTCACGATATAGGCAAAAACATTGTAAAGGTTCTTCTTGAAAACTACGGCTTTGAGGTTATAGACCTCGGCAAGGATGTTCCGCCCGAAAAAGTTGCCGAAGCCGTTATCAAAAACAATGCTAAGCTTGCGGGGCTGAGCGCGCTGATGACTACCACCGTCCCTGCGATGGAAGAAACAATAAAGCTGCTCCGCAAGCTTGCACCCGAGTGCAAAATAATGGTCGGCGGCGCAGTTATGACCGAGGAATACGCTGAAATGATTGGTGCTGACAGCTATTCGGCAGACGCAATGGGTGCAGTCAGATATGCCGAAAAGCTGTTCGGCGAATAAGAGGTGATAGCATGAAAATCAAGGCTTTGGTCGAAAACAAATCAAGCTGTGAGCTGACTCCAAAGCACGGTCTTTCGCTTTATATTGAAACCGAAAGCCACAAAATACTTTTTGATTTGGGACCCGATAAAACTCTTTTTTCCAATGCGCGCACCGCAGGAATACCTCTTGAGGACGCAGATACCGTTATAATTTCCCACGGTCATTTTGACCACGGCGGAGCATTGAAGCAATTTTTTAAAATCAACAAAAAAGCTGTTGTTTATATTCAGCGTTCAGCTTTTGAGCCGCATTACAACAAGGCGGGGATTTTTAAAATTGACATCGGGCTTGACCGAGATCTTATAAACCACCCGCAGATAAAACTGATTGACGGAGATTACAAAATTGACGATGAGCTTCAACTGTTTACAGTTGCCCAAAGTCAGAAGTGCCGCTCCCCCATGAATGATGTGCTTTATGATAAGCACGGCAAAGATGATTTTGCTCACGAACAAAATCTTATAATCAGTGGCGAAAAAACCGTACTGGTTTTCGGCTGCGGCCACACGGGAATAGTCAATATTCTTGAAGCGGCAAAGCCGTTTAGTCCAACGGTTTGCGTCGGCGGCTTTCATCTGTTTAACCCCGTGAGCAAACGCTCCGCTCCGAAAAAACTGCTTGACGAAATCGCCTGCGAGCTGAAAAACTATGGCGGAATCGAATTCTACACATGCCATTGCACGGGTAGCCGCCCTTATAAATACCTTTCCGAGAAAATGAGTAATCTCCACTATCTTTCCTGCGGGGAACAAATAACATTATAAAGTTACATCAGGCTGTGCCTTTCACACCGTGAAAAGCGCCGCCTGATTTTTTTGCAAAAAAGTATTGACAAGGCTGTATCAACTGTATATAATGTGTATATACAGTAAACACAGAGAGGTGAACCGATGGATATAATTATTGATAATAAAAGCGGCGCTCCGATATATGACCAGATCTATACACAAATCAAAAATCAGATAATCAGCGGTGCGCTGAAAGAAGATGAAATGCTGCCGTCAATCCGCGGCTTGGCAAAAGATTTGCGAATCAGCTTCATCACCACCAAACGCGCCTATGACGAGCTTGAAAGGGACGGATTTATATATACCGTTCAGGCAAAAGGCTGTTATGTAGCACACAAAAACACGGAGCTTCTGCGTGAGGAAAATCTGAAAAAGATTGAGGAGCATTTCGAGCAGATAATGCAGCTCGCCGCCTCGTGCAATCTGAGCAACAAAGAAATACTTGATATGGTTAGTTTTTATTTGGAGGAAAGAAAATGAACGCTCTTGAAATTAAAAATCTTTCAAAATCGTTTGACGGCTTCAAACTTGATAACATTAATCTCACCCTGCCGAGCGGCTGTATAATGGGTCTTATCGGCGAAAACGGCGCAGGAAAAAGCACAACCATTAAGCTAATATTGAATATAATTCACAAAGACTCGGGAAGCATAACCGTTTTAGGCAAAAACAATGAGGATAACATCCGCCTGACCAAAGAGGATATCGGCGTTGTTATGGACGATGTGGGCATTCCCGAATGTCTTAACGCAAAGCAAGTAGGCAAAATTATGCGCCTCACCTTTAAGAATTGGAGCGATGAAGCATATGAAGGCTATCTGAAAAAACTGTCCATTCCCACTCAGAAGCCGTTCAAGGACTTTTCACGCGGTATGAAAATGAAGCTCGGAATTGCCGTTGCGATGTCGCACGGCAGCAAGCTTCTTTTGCTCGATGAGGCAACAAGCGGTCTTGACCCCGTTGTGCGGGATGAGGTGGTTGAAATGTTCAGCGAATTCACGAGGGACGAAACCCACTCAATCCTCATCTCGTCACATATCGTCAGCGACCTCGAAAAGCTTTGTGACTATGTGGCATTTCTACATAAAGGAAAACTGCTCCTCTGCGAAGAAAAGGACTTGCTGCTTGCCAAATACGGCATTATCCATTGCCCCGCATCGCTTCTTGATGAGCTTGACCCCTCAGCAATCAAGCACAAAAAGGTGTCGCCTTACGGCGCTCAGGCGCTTGTGCTGCGCGATGCAATCCCGTCAAATATATCCGTCAGCCCCGTAAGCATTGAAGAGCTGTTTATATTTATGGTTAAGGAGGAGAAATAAAATGAAAGGTCTGCTTTTGAAAGACTTATATATGGCAAACAAATATTGCCGGGCATTTTTACTGATTGTTTTTGTTTTTATCGGCTCATCATTTTTCGGCGATAACAGCATTTTCTTCACAACATATCCGATTTTGATTTCTGGAATGATACCCGTAACTCTCCTCGGCTATGACGAGCGGAGCAAATGGAGCGAATACTGCGAAACCCTGCCGTATTCCAAAGCAATGATCGTTTCTGAAAAATATCTTATCGGCTTAATTCTTCAAATCTGCGTCATTATTCTTTCGGCAATTTCACAGGCTGTTCGGATGAATATAAGCAACAGCTTTTCTCTGAGCAGCTTTATGACGCTAACAGCCTTGCTTATAATTCTCTCATTAATCACACCGTCTTTGATTATGCCCTTTATGTTTAAATACGGCGTAGAAAAAGGACGCATAGTTTATTATATTGCGATAGGTGTATTTTGCGCGGGTATCTTTGCCGTTCAGTCTTTAACGAAAAACAACATATCGGAATATAGCGCCAAAATCACAGGCTCGTATATATTCATAATCCTCGCCGCCTGCATTGCGCTCTATGCAATTTCTTGGTATATGTCGGTAAGGTTTTACAGCAAAAGAGAAATATAATTTCAGCAAACACATTGATAACCAAATTTAATTTCTGTCAGAAGACATAAAAATGAAGCTCTCCGCGGATATACAATTATCTGCGGAGAGTCTTTTATATTAAACAAAAAACCGCCTCGGTTGAGACGGTTAATTTCGGTGTTTCAAACAC
>JAEDGK010000058.1 GCA_016297555.1 Clostridiaceae bacterium | reverse complement strand
AATTCCGCATTAAAACACGCCGAGGTGCTCGAGCAGGATTTTAAGACCCATCAGAATAAGAATAAGTCCGCCCGCAAACTCTGCCTTTGATTTGTATTTAACGCCGAAAACATTGCCGATTTTGATGCCTGCGGCGGAAAGCGCAAAGGTGACAACGCCGATAAATCCGACCGCCGCGCCGATATTGACATCGGGCAGCAGCGCAAAGGTTATTCCGACGGCGAGAGCGTCAATGCTTGTTGCAACCGCGAGGGTCAGCATTTCGCGCAGACCCATTGATGAGGTTGATTTTTCCTCGTCCTTTGAAAGCGCTTCCTTTATCATATTTGCGCCGATTATTCCGAGCAGAATAAAGGCAATCCAATGGTCGATTTTGGTTATGTATTTTTCAAACGCCGCGCCGAGAAAATAGCCGATAAGCGGCATAAGTGCCTGAAATCCGCCGAACCAAGCTCCGGCAATCACCATTTCTTTTATGCCCGCTTTTTTAACCGCAAGCCCCTTGCAGACCGACACCGCAAAGGCGTCCATCGAAAGCCCGACGGCGATTATAAACAACTCTGTTAAGGACAATTTGATTACTCCCTTTGTGTTTATGTTTTTTGCATCAATTTCGCCGCCGGATATCCGCAGGCAGATAACGGTATTTTATCACGGCTCGCCGCGATTTGTCAATATAACAAGCCCTTGCGCGCCGCCTTTCGTTGTTACTAACAAAACAAAGTAATAAATTAACAATAAATTTTACTCGGCAGGCTCTTGAAATAGACGCGCATTATATAGTATAATAAAATCAACAATTCAAGGGGCTTTTGTTACTGACGGAAAGAATTCGGAAAAAGCCGTGCCTTTTCTGTTTTCGGCGGGTCACCGCGTGGAAGCAAAAGCCGCCGTTTTATGTCGACCGTCTGGGCAGTCCTATCTTGATTACACAAGGCAGGACTGCCCTTTTTTGATTGATTTTTTAAGGAGGATAACCATGAAGAAAGTTGCAATCATCATGGGCAGCGACAGCGATCTGCCCGTTGTTGAAAAAGCCATAGCCACTCTCGATGAATACGGAGTCCCCTGCGAGGTGCATGTTTATTCGGCTCACAGAACACCCGAGCAGGCTAAGGAATTTGCCTCGGGCGCAAGGGAAAACGGCTTCGGCGTTATTATTGCCGCCGCAGGCAAGGCTGCTCATCTTGCAGGCGCAATAGCCGCCAACACAACCCTCCCCGTCATCGGAATACCTGTTAAAGCCTCTGTTCTCGACGGCGTTGACGCCCTTCTCTCAACCGTTCAGATGCCTGCCGGCATACCTGTTGCAACGGTTGCTATTGACGGCGCAGTCAATGCCGCTTTGTTGTCTGTGCAAATTCTCGCAGTTTCAGACGGCGCACTGGCTGAAAAGCTTGCCGCGGCAAGAGAAGCGGCAACCGAAAAGGTTTTGGCTGCAAACAAAAAAATAGAAGATAAATTCAATAAATAATAACAAGCAGGAGGAACACAAAAATGGAAAAAACAACTCAGCTTTACGAAGGCAAGGCAAAAAAGGTTTTCGCAACCGACGCTCCCGACCGCGTTATCGTTTCCTATAAGGACGATGCAACGGCTTTCAACGGCATCAAAAAGGGCACGATTGCAGGCAAGGGCGTTATCAACAACAAAATGTCCAACTACATTATGCAGCTTCTTGAAAAAGAGGGCGTAAAGACCCATTTCATAGAGGAGCTTTCCGACAGAGAAACCCTTGTTAAAAAGGTTAGCATCGTTCCCCTTGAGGTTATTATCAGAAACATTTCCGCAGGCTCTTTCGCAAAGAGATACGGCGTTGAGGAGGGCATCGTTTTTGCCGCTCCCACGATAGAGTTTTCATATAAGAACGACGATCTCGGCGATCCCCTGCTCAATTCCTATCACGCTCTTGCTCTCGGCCTTGCAACCGCCGAGGAAATCGAGCTTATCAAGTCTATGTCCTTCAAAATCAACGAGGTTATGAAGGCTTATTTCAAGACTCTTAACATCACTCTTGTTGACTTCAAGCTTGAATTCGGCAAAACAGTTGACGGCGAAATCGTTCTTGCGGACGAAATTTCTCCCGACACCTGCCGTTTCTGGGATTCAACCACCAACGAAAAGCTTGATAAAGACCGCTTCAGAAGAGATCTCGGCGGCGTTGAAGAAGCGTATAACGAGGTTATGCGCAGACTTATGGGCAACTGATTTTAATTAAACCGGAGGTACTTTCATGGGAGGCTTTTTCGGCGCAACATCAAAAAGAGATGTTGTTCTGGATGTGTTTTTCGGAGTGGATTACCACTCTCATCTCGGCACACGCCGCGCAGGTATGGCGGCGGTCAGCGAGGAAAAAGGCTTTCAGCGCGATATTCACAACATTGAGAACGCACCTTTCAGAACAAAATTTGCGGGAATAGTTGACGAAATGCACGGCAACTCCTGCATAGGCTGCATCAGCGACAGCGACCCGCAGCCGATAATCATTCGTTCAAATCTCGGCGTTTACGCAATTTCAACAATCGGAATTATAAACAATGCCGATGACCTTATTCAGCAGTTTCTTTCATTCAGCGGCGGCCATTTCACGGCAATGACGGCGGGCAGAGTTAATTCAACTGAGCTTGCCGCCGCGCTGATAAATCAAAAGAGCGATTTTGTTGAAGGCATTCGCTTCGCTCAGGAAAAAATAGAAGGCTCCCTCTCCGTTCTTATTCTTAAAGAGGACGGCACTCTGATTGCCGCGCGCGACAAGGTGGGCAGGCTGCCAATTCTGATAGGCAAGGACAGCGAGGGCTGCTGCGTTTCGTTTGAATCCTTTGCCTTTGAAAAGCTCGGCTATGAATTCTGCAAGGAGCTCGGACCCGGCGAAATAGTCAGCGTTACTCCCGAGGGAGTTGAAACGCTCTCAAAGCCGAAAAAGAAAAAACGCATCTGCGCGTTCCTCTGGACTTATTACGGCTATCCCAACTCAACCTATGAGGGCGTTAATGTTGAGGTTATGAGAAACCGCAACGGAGCCGTTATGGCAAGGGAAGATAAGGCAAACGGCGGATGTGAGGGCATTGATTATGTCAGCGGCGTGCCCGATTCGGGAACGCCCCACGCCATAGGCTATGCAAACGAAAGCGGAATACCGTTTGCAAGGCCGTTCATCAAATACACACCCACCTGGCCGAGAAGCTTTATGCCCACCAGCCAGACAGAGCGCAACAGGGTTGCCAAAATGAAAATGGTTCCCGTTCATGACCTTATTCAGAATAAGAGCCTGCTTTTTGTTGACGACAGCATTGTGCGCGGCACTCAGCTCAGGGAAACGGTTGAGTTTCTTTACAGCAACGGAGCAAAAGAGGTTCATATGCGCTCCGCCTGCCCGCCGATAATGTACGGCTGCAAATATCTCAATTTCTCACGCAACACCTCCGACAATGACCTTATAGCCCGCAGAATTATCCACGAGCTTGAGGGCGAGGAGGGCGAAAAATATATGGACGAATACTGCGACGCCTCAACCGAGCGCGGCAAGGCGCTGCTTAAAACAATTTGCGAAAAGTTCAATTTCGCATCTCTCGGCTATCAGAGCCTTGCAGGGCTTATTGAAGCCATCGGTCTGCCCGAGGACTGTGTTTGCACCTATTGCTGGACAGGCAGGGAATAATATTCGTCTGTTTTTGAACCCGCGGCTTATATAGAAGAAGGTATGTATATGAAGAAAATCAATGAAGAATGCGGAGTTTTCGGGATTTTCTCACAGAGCAGAGAAAATGTTGCCGCTCTTGCTTATTACGGTCTGTGTGCGCTTCAGCACAGAGGGCAGGAAAGCTGCGGCATAGTTGTTAACGACGACGGAGTTTTTAACTCCTACAAGGATGTCGGGCTTGTCAGCGAGGTGCTTAATTCAAGAGCGCTTGACGAGCTGGGCGAGGGGAATATGGCAGTTGCCCATGTCCGCTACGGCACAACGGGAGCGGGCAACAGGCTCAACACTCAGCCGATAGTCGTTAACCACATCAAGGGGCATATGGCGCTTGCCCACAACGGCAATCTCGTCAATTCTTTTGAGCTGCGCCGTGAGCTTGAGCTGAGCGGCTCAATCTTCCACACCACGAGCGACACAGAGGTTATCTCTTATATCATCACAAAGGAGCGGCTGACCGCTCCGTCTATTGAGCAGGCGGTAAACGCCGCCATGAACAAAATCAAGGGAGCCTATTCGCTCGCAATTATGTCTCCTTCAAAGCTCATTGCCGTGCGCGATGAAAACGGTTTCAGACCGCTGTGCTACGGCAAAACCAAAGACGGCTCATATGTTGTTGCCTCCGAAACCTGCGCGCTTGATGCGGTAGGCGCGGCGTTTGTGAGGGACATTGAGCCGGGAGAAATCGTTGTTTTTGAGAAAAACGGCGTGCGCTCCATAAAAGACCATTGCGGCAAGGCAAAAAAGAGCATATGTATTTTTGAATACATTTATTTTGCAAGACCCGATTCGGTTATCGACGGAGTAAGCGTTCACTCCGCAAGGATTAACGCGGGCGCGTGCCTTGCGCTCGAGCATCCCGTTCAGGCGGATGTTGTTGTGGGCGTTCCCGATTCGGGCATCGATGCCGCAATAGGCTACTCCCGCCAGTCGGGAATTCCCTACGGAATGGGATTTATCAAAAACAAATATATCGGCAGAACCTTTATCTCACCGGGTCAGAAATCCCGCGAGGATTTGGTCAGAATCAAGCTCAATCCCGTTTCGGACACAATTAAGGGCAAAAGAGTTGTGCTTGTTGACGATTCAATAGTCAGAGGCACCACGAGCGCAAGGATAGTTAAGCTCCTGCGCGACGCGGGCGCAAAAGAGGTTCATATGCGCGTTTCATCTCCGCCGTTTCTCAACCCCTGCTTTTACGGCACGGATATCGACTCGCGCGACCTGCTGATTGCCTGCAACCATACCCACGATGAAATCGCAAAAATCATCGGCGTTGACAGTCTCGGCTATCTCAATGTTGACCATCTGTCAATGCTCATAGGTAAGCAGGGCTGTTACTGCGACGCCTGCTTCACCGCGAATTACCCCACCTCTATCCCCGAGGAAAAGCCGGCAAAGAGCCGCTTTGAAAGAAAAATAAGTGAATCTTCACAGGAGGAATAAACCATGAAAAGCTTCAGCGAAAGCTACAAATCGGCGGGCGTTGACATAACTGCCGGCTACAAGGCGGTAGAGCTTATGAAAAAGCATATCGCAAAAACCCTCACGGCGGGTGCACTCTCCGATATAGGCGGCTTCGGCGGCCTTTTCGAGCTTGATTTGACGGGCATTTCAAAGCCCGTTCTCGTCAGCGGAACAGACGGAGTCGGCACTAAGCTCAAGCTCGCTTTTATTATGGATAAGCACGATACGGTCGGCATTGACTGCGTTGCAATGTGTGCAAACGATATCATTTGCTGCGGCGCAAAGCCCCTGTTTTTCCTTGACTACATTGCCTGCGGCAAGAATGTTCCCGAGAGAATAGCCGATATCGTTTCGGGCATTGCCGAGGGCTGCGTTCAGTCAAACGCCGCTCTCATCGGCGGAGAAACTGCAGAAATGCCCGGCTTCTATCCCGTTGACGAATATGACCTTGCAGGCTTCTGCGTAGGCGTTGTCGATAAAGACAAGGTTTTGGATAATTCAAAAATCACCGAGGGCGACGCGGTTATAGCCCTGCCCTCAAGCGGCGTTCATTCCAACGGCTTCTCCCTTGTCCGCAAGGTTTTTGATGTTGAAAACGCCGATATCAAATCGCCCGTTGAGAGCCTCGGCGGCAAGTCGGTAGGCGAAACCCTGCTTACCCCCACCAAGATTTATGTTAAGCCCATGACCGCTCTGTTTGAGCAGATAACGGTTAAGGCGGTTTCTCACATCACGGGCGGCGGATTTTATGAAAACATTCCGAGAAGTATTCCCGAGGGCTTCGGCGCAAAGATTGACAAGGCTTCTCTGAGAATTCTGCCCATCTTTGATTTGATTGCCGAAAAGGGCAATATCCCCGAAAGAGATATGTTCAACACCTTTAATATGGGCGTTGGTATGAGCATCGTTGTTGCAAAGGATGACGCCGAAAAGGCGGTTGAAATCCTCAGAGCAAACGGCGAGGACGCTTACATTATGGGCGAAATCATCAAATCGGAAGAAAAGGTTGTTATTTGCTGATGAAAACCGTTTTCAGCGGCATAGCCGCAGGTTTTGCGGTCGCTCTCGGCGGCGCTGTGTATCTTTCCTGCGACAATAAATATGTCGGCGCGGTGCTTTTTGCCGTTGCCCTGCTTGCAATATGCTGTCTCGGCTTTGCGCTTTTCACGGGCAAGGCGGGCTTCATTGTTGCGAGCCACACTAAAAAAGATATCTCGGAGCTGCTTTTGTGCCTGCCCGGCAACCTCGTCGGCGCGTTTCTCGGCGCAAAGGCGTTTGCCGCGGCTTCGCCCGCCGCGGTCGAAAAAGCTATGACCGCCTGCTCGGCAAGGCTGCTCCAAACAATGCCTCAGGCGTTTTTCAAGGCTCTGCTTTGCGGAGTGCTTATGTATATTGCGGTTGCGGTTTTCAGAAAGAAGAATTCTCCGCTCGGCGTCATTTTCTGTATTCCCGTTTTCATTCTCAGCGGCTTTGAGCATTCGATAGCCGATATGTTTTATTTCTCGCTTTCGGGAATTGTCAGCCTTGACGCATTTATATACATATGGATAATAATTCTCGGCAATTTCGTCGGGTCTGCGGCAATCGCACTTTTGGATAAAATAAAGGATTAAGGAGAACAGTTATGGCTCGGAAAGCCCGTATAGCCGTGCTCGTTTCGGGCGGCGGAACAAATCTTCAGGCTTTGATTGACGCGCAAAACAGCGGCATCATAGCCAGCGGAGAAATAACGCTTGTTATCTCAAACAAAGCGGGAGCTTATGCGCTCGAAAGAGCCGCAAAGGCAGGCATAAGAACAGAAACCGTTCTTAAAAGCGAAACGCCCGATTTTGAGGGCAGGCTCATTGAGCTGCTTGACGGCGGCAAAATTGACCTGATAATCCTTGCGGGCTTTATGAGCATTCTCAGCGAGCGCTTCACCTCTCATTATAAAGACAGGATAATAAATGTTCACCCCTCGCTCATTCCCTCATTCTGCGGCGAAGGCTTTTACGGGCTGAGGGTTCACCGTGCGGCTCTTGATTACGGAGTTAAGGTAACGGGCGCCACGGTTCACTTTGTTAACGAAATACCCGACGGCGGAAAAATCATTATGCAGAAAGCCGTTGACATAGAGCCGGGCGACACGCCCGAAACGCTCCAAAAAAGAGTTATGGAGCAGGCGGAATGGATAATTCTTCCCCTCTCGGCGGAAAAGATTTGCAAAGAGATAATTACGGAGGCTAAACAATGAAGGTTCTTGTAGTCGGCGGCGGCGGCAGAGAGCACGCCATCATAAAAAAGCTTAAAGAAAGCAATGAAATAGAAAAGATTTATGCCCTGCCCGGCAACGGCGGTATGGCGGGCGACGCGGAATGTGTTGCAATCGGCGCAAAGGATATTCCCGCAATCGTTGATTTTGCAAAAGCCAATGACATCGGCTTTGCCGTTGTTGCTCCCGATGACCCGCTGGTTCTCGGCGCGGTTGACGAGCTTGAAAAAATCGGAATTCCCTGCTTCGGACCTGAAAAAAAGGCGGCGATAATTGAGGGAAGCAAGGTTTTTTCAAAAAATCTGATGAAGAAATACGGCATACCCACAGCCGCTTATGAGGTTTTTGACAGCGCGGAAAAAGCGCTTGCCTATCTCGAAGCCGCTCCCGTGCCCACGGTTATCAAGGCGGACGGTCTTGCGCTGGGCAAGGGCGTTATCATAGCCATGACCCGTGACGAAGCGAAAGCCGCCGTTAAAACTATAATGGAGGACAAGGCTTTCGGCGAGAGCGGAAATCAGATTGTTATTGAAGAATTTCTTGAGGGACCCGAGGTTTCGGTGCTTTCGTTTACAGACGGCAAAACCGTTGTGCCCATGATTTCTTCAATGGATCACAAGCGTGCGCTTGATAACGATAAGGGGCTTAACACGGGCGGAATGGGAACCGTTGCTCCCAATCCCTATTACATCCCCGAAATTGCAGACAGATGCATGAAAGAGATTTTCCTGCCCACCGTGAACGCAATGAACGCCGAGGGCAGAACCTTTAAAGGCTGCCTTTACTTCGGCTTGATGATAACCAAGGACGGCCCCAAGGTTATCGAATATAACTGCCGCTTCGGCGATCCCGAAACACAGGTTGTGCTCCCCCTGCTTGAAAGCGACCTTTTCTCAATAATGAAAAGCGTTGCCGCGGGAACTCTTACCGCAGAGCAGGTAAAATTCAGCAAAAAACACGCCTGCTGCGTTGTTATGGCGTCGGAGGGCTATCCTCAGAAATACGAAACGGGCTTTGAAATCACAATGCCCGCCGATAAGAATATTTATGTTGCGGGCGCAAAGCTCAGCGGCGGCAAGCTGCTCACGGCAGGCGGACGCGTGCTCGGCGTAACCGAAACGGCGGATACTCTTGCCGACGCGGTTTCCAAGGCATACGAAACCGTTAAAACAGTCAGCTTTGCAAACGCTTATTACAGACACGATATAGGGAAGAAAGCATTGGAGGTTTAAAGATTATGGTTTACAGAGCCTATGTTGAAAAGAAAAAGGAGCTTGCCAACGAAGCGCGCTCCCTTAAAAACGAGCTTGTTTCCCTTTTGGGCGTTGCAGGGCTTGAAAATGTCAGAATCCTCAACCGCTATGACATTGAAAACACCGAAAAGGAGATTTTTGAATATTCAAAAACCACCGTTCTCTCCGAGCCTCAGCTCGATATCATAACCGAAGAGCCTGACCTTGAATGTGACAGGCTTTTTGCGGTTGAATATCTGCCCGGTCAGTTTGACCAGAGAGCAAATTCCTGCGCCGAATGTATTCAGATTATCTCCAAGGGCGAAAGACCTCTTGTTAAAACGGCAAAAATTTATTGCCTTTACGGAAATATAAGCGACGAGGATTTGGCTCGCATTAAAAAATATGTAATCAACCCCGTTGAGGCAAGAGAAGCTTCGCTTGAAAAGTTTGAAACTCTTGCCGCCGACTACGATATCCCCGAAACAGTTAAAACTCTTGACGGCTTCATCGGGCTTTCGGAAGCGGAGCTTGCCGAGTTCGTTGAGAAAAACGGACTTGCAATGGATCTTGACGACATCAAATTCTGTCAGGAGTATTTTATCAGCGAGCACAGAGACCCCACGATAACCGAAATCAGAATGATTGACACCTATTGGTCTGACCATTGCCGCCACACCACATTCCTGACAAGCATTGATTCGGTCAAATTTGAGGACGAGCTGCTTGAAAAGGCATATAATGACTATCTTGCGGCAAGAAAGGCAACGGGCAGAACCAAGCCCGTAAATCTTATGGATATCGCAACGATAGCCGCAAGATACCTCAAACAGCAGGGCTTGCTCCCCAAGCTTGACGAGAGCGAGGAAATCAACGCCTGCACAGTCAAGATTGATGTTGAAATCGAGGGCAAAACCGAAAAATGGCTTCTTCTTTTCAAGAATGAAACCCACAATCATCCCACCGAAATTGAGCCTTTCGGCGGCGCGGCAACCTGCATCGGCGGCGCAATCCGTGACCCGCTCTCGGGCAGAAGCTATGTTTATGCCGCAATGCGCGTAACAGGCGCGGGCGACCCCACCGTTCCCGTGAGCGAAACCATCGAGGGCAAGCTGCCTCAGAGAAAAATTGTTACCACCGCCGCGGCGGGCTACAGCTCCTACGGCAATCAGATAGGTCTTGCAACAGGCATTGTTGACGAGCTTTATCACCCCGGCTATGTTGCAAAGCGTATGGAAATCGGCGCGGTTATTGCGGCAACTCCCGAAGAGAATGTTCGCCGCGAATGCCCGCAGGACGGCGACCTTGTAATCCTGCTCGGCGGCAGAACGGGACGCGACGGTTGCGGCGGCGCAACCGGCTCGTCAAAATCGCATAACCTTAAATCCCTTGAAAGCTGCGGCGCAGAGGTTCAGAAGGGTAACGCTCCCGAGGAAAGAAAGCTCCAGCGCCTTTTCAGAAATAAAGAGGCTTCACGCCTTATCAAGCGCTGCAACGATTTCGGCGCAGGCGGCGTTTCCGTTGCCATCGGCGAGCTTGCGGACGGACTTGAAATCAACCTCAACGCCGTTCCCAAAAAATATGAGGGACTTGACGGCACGGAGCTTGCCATTTCCGAAAGCCAGGAGAGAATGGCTGTTGTTGTTGAGGCAAAGGACGCCGAGCGTTTCTGCGAAATCGCCAACAGCGAAAATCTCGAATCAACCGTTGTTGCCGTTGTTAAAGAGAAACCCTATCTTGTTATGAATTGGAACGGCAGGGCGATAGTCAACATCAGCCGCGAATTTCTTAATTCCAACGGCGCGCAGAAGCACATTGACATTGCTCCCGCAAAGCTTGAAAATTACGATAAAGAAATTAACGGCTCGTTCACCGAGCTTTACACCGCTCTTGCGGGCGATTTGAATATCTGCTCAAAGAGAGGGCTTTCCGAGCGTTTTGACTCAACCATCGGCGCAAACACCGTACTTATGCCGTTTGGAGGCAAAAATCAGCTCACTCCCATTCAGGCAATGGTTCACAAAATTGCCGTTGAAAAGAAGGACACCGAAACCTGCTCCCTGATGTCTTGGGGCTACAACCCGATGATTACCGAGAAAAGCCCTTATCACGGCGCATATCTTGCGGTTATTGAGTCCGTTTCAAAGCTCATCGCCGCGGGCGCAGGCTTCAACGAGGTTTATCTGACATTCCAGGAATACTTCGAGAAACCGATGAAGGATTCCCGCCGCTGGGGCAAGCCTCTTGCGGCTCTGCTCGGCGCATTCAAGGCTCAGACGGAGCTTAAAATTGCGGCAATCGGCGGCAAGGATTCAATGAGCGGAACCTTTGAGCACATCGATGTTCCTCCCACCCTTGTTTCGTTTGCCGTTACCACCGAAAACATCAAAAACATTGTTTCGCCCGAATTTAAGGCGGCGGGTCACAGAGTTGTTATGCTCAAACCCGAATACACGGCAGATAACCTGCCCGACACCGCTTCACTCCTTGCTGTTTATGACAAGGTTCACGCGCTTGTTGAAGCGGGCAAGGCGGCGGCTGTCTATACTCCCACGGCGGGCGGCGCGGCGGAAGCCGTTCTCAAAATGGCAATGGGCAACGGAATCGGCTTTGAGTTTGACGGCGGCATTTCGCTCAGCGACATTTTCGGCTATTCCTACGGCTCATTTATTATCGAGATGACCGATAACACCGACTGCGGCGTGCTTCTGGGCAAAACAACCGAAAAAGAGGCGATTTCCTACGGCGGTGAAAGCGCAGAGCTTTCAAAGCTGCTCGCCATCTATGAGGATAAGCTTGAGGATATTTATTCCTGCAACATCAAAATGCCCGAAAAGAAAATAGAAACATTTGACTACAAAGCCGCATCCTTTGCAAAGCCCGCCGTTAAATCGGCGAAGCCTAAGGTGTTGATTCCCGTTTTCCCGGGCACAAACTGCGAATACGATTCCGCAAAGGCGGCTGAAAGAGCGGGAGCCGAGGCTGAAATCTTTGTTGTCAACAACCTTTCGGCGGCGAGCATCGCACGCTCGGTTGAGGATTTTGCAAAGAAAATCGAGGAAAGCCAGATAATCTTTATCCCCGGCGGCTTCTCGGGCGGCGACGAGCCGGACGGCTCGGGCAAATTTATCACCGCGTTTTTCCGCAATGCGGAAATCAAGCAGGCTGTTACACGCCTTCTTGAACAGCGCGACGGACTTATGCTCGGCATCTGCAACGGTTTCCAGGCGCTGATCAAGCTGGGTCTGGTGCCCTACGGCAAGATTATTGACACCGATGAAACCTGCCCGACCCTGACCTACAACACAATCGGCAGGCATCAGTCAAGGCTTGTTCGCACAAAGCTTGTTTCAAACAACTCTCCGTGGCTCTCCAAGGCGAAGCAGGGCGAAATTTACACCGTTCCCATTTCTCACGGCGAGGGCAGATTTATTGCCGATGAGGCGCTCATCAAGAAGCTTGCCGCCAACGGTCAAATCATAACGCAGTATGTTGATTTCAGCGGCAACGCAACCAACGATATCGCCTTTAACCCCAATAATTCCGATTACGCCGTTGAGGGCATCGTTTCGCCCGACGGCAGAGTTCTCGGCAAGATGGGTCACTCCGAAAGAACGGGCGCAGGGCTTTATAAAAATGTTCCCGGCGAGTTTGATTTGAAGCTGTTTGAATCGGCTGTTGAATACTATAAATAATCAAA
>JAEDGK010000162.1 GCA_016297555.1 Clostridiaceae bacterium | reverse complement strand
AACTGCATTCCGTAAACGCTTCCGTTCTTTACAACGGCGGGAACATTTACGCCGTATTCCGCGCACGCAAGCAGGCTTTCGTCACATTCCTTTGCATAAAAAGAATGAACGAAATACATATAATCGCCGGGCTTGATATATTTGAATATCGGGTCGTCACGCACGATGTCGAGCTTGTTCCAGCCCATGTGAGGAATTTTAAGCTTTTCGGAAATATCTCCCTCAAGAGGAGCCACAACGCCCTTTATCAGCGAAAGCCCCTTGTGCTCTCCGTATTCAAAGCTTTTATCGAAAAGAAGCTGCATACCGAGGCAGATGCCAAGAATGTATTTGCCGTTTTCCGCCTGAGAACGGAGCAGCTCGTCCATACCGCTCTCGCGCAGTTTTTCCGCCGCGTCACCGAAAGCTCCGACGCCCGGCAGGATTATTTTTTCAGCCGAGGAAATCTCATCGGCGTCTCCGGTTATTTTGCAGTCAATTCCGAGGCTTTTAAGCGAGGAGGAGAGCGAAAATAAATTGCCGCAGCCGTAATCTATTATCGCAATCATTATAAAATTCCTTTCGTTGACGGAATTTCTCCGCCGAGGGTTTCGTCAATGGAAGCGGCTTTGGCAAGCGCTCTCGAAACCGCCTTGAAAATTCCTTCAATTATGTGGTGAGTGTTTTTGCCGTCAAGCTGCTTGATATGGAGCGTTATATTGCTGTTTCTGACAAACGAAACAAAAAATTCTTCAACAAGCTCCGTATCCATGCCGCCTACCGACGGATTGGGTATCTGCACATCATAATTCAAAAATGCTCTGCCGCTTATGTCAACGCTTGCAAGAATAAGCGCCTCATCCATCGGCAAAAGAACGCTTCCGTAGCGTGAAATTCCTCTTTTTTCTCCGATTGCTTCGGCAAACGCCTGACCGAGCACAATGCCGATATCCTCAACCGTGTGGTGATAGTCAACCTCGGTGTCGCCCTTGCATTTGACAGTTAAATCCATTCTGCCGTGGCGGGCAAAAAGCTCAAGCATATGGTTCAGAAATCCGCAGCCCGTATCAATTTCGCTTTTTCCGCTGCCGTCAAGGCAAAGCTTGAGTTCAATGTCGGTTTCGTTTGTTTTTCTTTTTATCTGTGATTCACGCACGGTTATCCCTCCGTTATTTCTTTGATTGCGCTCACAAGAGTTTCCATATCCTGCGCCGCGCCTACGGTTATTCTGAGATAATTCTCAATTTTCGGCTTGCTGAAATGTCTGACAAGAATACCTTTTTCTCTCAGGCGGGCATAAAGCTCGCCTGCGGAAATTTTATCGCTTGAAGCAAAAATAAAATTCGCTTTTGACTCGGTGCAGTTAAAGCCGAGAGCGCGAAGCTCCGCAATGGTTTTTTCTCTGACTTCAACAATTCGGGCAATTTTGTCATCATAATAATCGTTATCCGCTATTGCGGCGGCAGCCGCTTTGATTGAGAGAGTGTTGATGTTATAGGGATTGAACGAATATTTTAATTTGTTTAAATCCGCGATAATCTCTTTGTCTGCAATTCCGAAGCCCACGCGCAGACCTGCGAGCGAATGACTCTTTGAAAAAGTGCGCACAACAAGAAGATTTTTATATTTTTTAATAAGCTCCGAGCAGCCCTTGCCGCAGAATGCCATATAAGCCTCATCGATGATAACAAGGTTGTCGGGGTTGGATGAAACGATTTTTTCAACTTCATCATTGCTCAAAACAAGCCCTGTCGGAGCGTTGGGATTTGCAATAACAATGTTTTTATTAATGCCTGTGTAATCCTCGGCATTTATTGAAAAATCATCTTTTAAAGGAATTTGTTCAAGCTCAACGCCGAAAATATCGGCATAAACGGGATAAAAGCCGTAAGAAATTTCGGGGCAGGCGAGAGAGCCGCCGTGCCCGCAGAAGCCCATGATTGCGAAGGCAAGCACATCATCCGAGCCGTTTCCGCAGAAAACCATATCGGGCGTTACGGAGAATTGCTCCGCGATTGCACTGCGAAGCTCTTTAAGCTCGGGGTCGGAATAAAGATTGAGCCTGTTGATAACATCTTCGCTCAAAGCCTGCAAAACCTTAGGCGAGGGCGGGAAAGGGGATTCGTTGGTGTTGAGCTTTATAACCTTGGTGTTCACCTGTTCGCCCGGAACATAGGGAACAAGTTTTTCATAGTTTTTTGAAAGAAAGCTGCTCATCGGTGGTTCTCCTTAAGGTGAATGGAATAATACGAACCGTGATTTTCACGGGCATATTTTCGT
>JAEDGK010000057.1 GCA_016297555.1 Clostridiaceae bacterium | reverse complement strand
AGCACAGAGAGCGTTAACGGCTGCTACCTCAGAATAGCAATGGAAACAAGAAATTATGACCATGTTATGGAAATTAAGCAGGCGCTTCAAAAAGAAGGCTTTAAAATAGTCGATTGATACAGCGACGATAAAAATTTGATGAAGGAGAGATATTTATGAGCGAAATAATCTACACAAAAAACGCTCCCGAAGCCATAGGACCTTATTCTCAGGCAATCAAGACGGGCGATTTGGTTTTTACATCGGGTCAGATAGCAATTAATCCCGCAACGGGAGCCGTTGAAGCGCAGACGATTGAGGAGCAGACCCAGCAGGTTTGCAAAAATCTTTCCGCTGTTCTTGAAGCGGCGGGCAGCGGGCTTGACAAAGTGGTTAAAACCGTGTGCTTCCTCAAAAATATGAGCGATTTTGCGGCATTTAACGAGGTTTACGGAAAATATTTTACGGGAAAGCCGGCGCGCTCCTGTGTTGCAGTTAAGGAGCTGCCGAAAAATGTTCTTGTTGAAATAGATACTATTGCGAAAGCAGGTGAGTCAAAATGATGGACGCGTCAAAATACCGAGTGGGGTATTTCCCCGTCAGCGAAAAATACAATAAGTGGGTCACAAAGGACCATATCGAGAAGCCTCCCGTCTGGTGCAGCGTAGATATGCGTGACGGCAATCAGAGCCTTGTTATTCCTATGAGCCTTGAAGAAAAGCTTGAATACTATCAGACTTTGCTCAAGGTCGGTTTTAAAGAAATTGAGGTCGGCTTCCCCGCCGCTTCGGAAACCGAATACGAATTTTTGAGAACTCTTATTGATAATAATATGATTCCCGATGATGTCACCGTTCAGGTTTTAACTCAGTGCAGGGAGCATATTATCCGCAAAACCTTTGATGCCTGCCGCGGCGCACCGAGCGCAATAATTCATTTCTATAACTCGGTCAGCGTTGCTCAGCGTGAGCAGGTTTTCAGAAAGTCCAAAGAGGAGATTAAGCAGATAGCCGTTGACGGCGCAAAGCTTGTTAAAAGACTTGCCGCCGAGTATGAGGGCAACTTCCGCTTTGAATATTCTCCCGAAAGCTTCACGGGCACGGAGCCGGAATATGCGCTTGAAGTGTGCAACGCCGTTCTTGATGTGCTCGAGCCGAGCGAGGATAACAATGTTATCATCAATCTCCCCGTAACGGTTGAGATGAGCCTGCCTCACATTTACGCGAGCCAGGTTGAATATATGCACGAAAACCTCAAATACCGCGAGTATGTTACGATTTCACTTCACCCTCATAACGACAGGGGAACAGGCGTTGCCGATACAGAGCTTGCTTTGCTT
Organism: Clostridiaceae bacterium; assembly: GCA_016297555.1. Lineage (GTDB taxonomy): Bacteria > Bacillota > Clostridia > Oscillospirales > Acutalibacteraceae > CAG-177. The sequence goes on along the minus strand of JAEDGK010000057.1, from coordinate 11,312 downwards.
GCGGGTGCGGACAGAGTTGAGGGCACACTTTTCGGTAACGGAGAGAGAACGGGCAATGTAGATATAATAACTCTTGCGATGAATATGTATTCCCACGGCGTTGACCCGAAGCTTGATTTTTCAAATATGCCCGAGCTTGTCGAAACCTACGAAAGATGCACAAGAATGCATGTTTACGAGCGTTCACCCTATGCGGGCGCATTGGTTTTCGCAGCTTTTTCGGGCAGCCATCAGGATGCAATAGCAAAGGGAATGAAGTGGCGCAAGGAAAAGAATCTCCATCAGTGGAATGTTCCTTATATTCCCATCGACCCCGAGGATATCAGCAGAACCTACGACGCGGATGTTATCAGGGTAAACTCACAGAGCGGCAAGGGAGGAATAAGCTATCTGCTTGAACAGACCTACGGTTATGTTCTTCCTGCACAAATGAGAGAAAATCTCAGCTATCTGTGCAAGGGCATTTCCGACAGAGAGCACAGAGAGCTTAAAGCCGACGAGGTTCTGAAAATATTTGAAGAAAACTATTTCCTTCACAACTCAAATATCGGTATTGAGGATTATCATTTCACCCGTGAAAACAAAACCGTTAAGGTTGACATAACCTTCTCAAAGAACGGCGAAGAAACCCGTATGCTTGCCGAGGGCAACGGCTCGCTTAATGCGGTCAGCAATGCGCTTAAAGCTTATACGGGCAAGCAATACACCTTGCAGGTTTATACGGAGCACAGCCTTCAGGGTCAGGGCTCGCAGAGCGTTGCTGCCGCTTATATCGGCATTGAAACTGCCGACGGCAAGATGTTCTGGGGAGCGGGAACCGATGTTGATATCATCAAGGCGAGCACGGACGCTCTTTTAAGCGCGTTCAACAATATGATAGCAAAAGGAGAATGACATATGGGAATGACAATGACTCAAAAAATTCTTGCCGCCCATGCAGGGCTTGACAGCGTTGAGGCAGGTCAGCTTATCAGCGCAAAGCTCGATATAGTTCTCGGCAACGATATCACAACTCCCGTTGCGGTCAATGAGTTCAAAAAAGCGGGCTTTGACAAGGTTTTTGATAAAGACAGAATAGCGATAGTTCTTGACCACTTTGTTCCCAATAAGGATATCAAGGCGGCGGAGCAGTCGAAGCAGTGCAGAGAATTTGCCTGCTCACATTGCGTAAGCCATTTTTACGATGTCGGCAAAATGGGCATTGAGCACGCGCTTCTTCCCGAGCAGGGCGTTGTTACTGCGGGCGATTGCATTATCGGCGCGGACAGCCACACCTGCACCTACGGCGCTCTCGGTGCTTTCTCAACGGGCGTCGGCAGTACGGATATGGCGGCAGGCATGGCAACGGGAAAAGCGTGGTTCAAGGTTCCGAGCGCAATCAGATTTAATCTCTCCGGCTCGCTTCCCGCAAATTGCAGCGGCAAGGATGTAATTCTTACAATAATCGGAATGATAGGCGTTGACGGCGCACTTTATAAGAGCATGGAGTTCACGGGCGAGGGCGTTTCCTCTCTCTCAATGGACGACCGCCTTTGCATTTGCAATATGGCTATCGAAGCAGGCGCGAAGAACGGAATTTTCCCCGTCGACGATGTTACAATAGCATATATGGCGGGCAGATGTGAAAGAACTCCCGTTGTTTATGAAGCGGATAAAGACGCGGAATACGAAAAGACAATCGAAATCAATCTTTCCGAGATTGTTCCCACGGTAAGCTGCCCCCATCTTCCCGAAAACACCCGCCCCGCATCGGAGCTTAGCGAAATCAAGGTGGATCAGGTTGTTATCGGAAGCTGCACAAACGGCAGAATGGAGGATATGGAAACGGCTTATAAAACTCTCAACGGCAAAAAGGTTGCCGACGGAGTACGCTGTATCATAATTCCCGCAACCATGCAGATAATGAAGGAATGTGTTGAAAGAGGCTATGTTACCGCATTCATTGACGCAGGCGCAGTTGTTTCAACTCCCACCTGCGGACCATGCCTCGGCGGATATATGGGAATTCTCGCGGCAGGCGAGCGCTGTATAGCAACCACCAACCGCAATTTTGTCGGCAGAATGGGTCATGTTGACAGCGAGGTTTATCTTGCAAGCCCCGCCACAGCGGCGGCAAGCGCATTAACGGGCTATATCACTTGCCCCAAGGAGGTTTGATTTATGAACACCAAAGGAAAAGTATTCAAGTATCCCGACAATGTTGATACCGATGTTATAATCCCCGCCCGTTATCTTAACACTCCCAATGCTGCGGAGCTTGCGCTTCACTGCATGGAGGATATCGATACGGAATTTGTTAAAAAGGTTAATAAGGGCGATGTAATGGTAGCAGGCTGGAACTTCGGCTGCGGCTCTTCAAGAGAGCATGCGCCTCTTGTTATCAAAACCTGCGGCACGGGCTGCGTTATAGCCAAGAGCTTTGCAAGGATTTTTTACAGAAACGCAATTAACATAGGGCTTCCCATTCTTGAATGTCCCGAGGCTGCGGAAGAAATCAATGCGGGCGATGAGGTCAGCGTTGATTTTGATACGGGCGTTATTACCGATATAACAACAGGCAGGGAATATAAGGCTCAGCCTTTCCCCGAGTTTATTCAGAATATTATCGCAAAAGGCGGGCTTCTTGCTTCGCTTAAGGAGGACTGACGGTGAAAAAGAATATCGCTGTTATCAGGGGCGACGGAATAGGTCCCGAAATCGTGGGTGAGGCGCTCAAAGTGCTTGACAAAACAGCCGAGCTTTTCGGTCACAGCTTCAGCTACACCGATGTTGATATGGGTGGCTGCGCTATTGATAAATGGGGAGATCCTCTGCCCGAAGAAATGCTGAAAAAATGCGTTGAGTCTGACAGCGTTCTGCTCGGAGCTGTCGGCGGCGACAAATGGAATAATGTTCCCGGTAATATGAGACCCGAAAAAGGGCTTCTCCGTCTGCGCGCGGGCATGGGAGTTTACAGCAACAACCGCCCCGCCAAGATATGGAGCCAGCTTGCGAGCGCGTCTCCGCTTAAAAAATCAATAGTTGACAAGGGAATCGATTTCATTATCGTAAGAGAGCTTATCGGCGGAGTTTATTTCGGCGAGCATAAAACCGATGAAAAAGACGGCGAAAAGGTTGCCGTTGATACAATGAGCTATTCCGAAAGCGAAATTGAGAGAATAGGCAGAATAGGCTTTGAAACCGCGAGAAAGAGAAATAAAAAGCTCTGCTCGGTTGAAAAAAGCAATGTTCTCGATTGCAGCAGACTTTGGAAAAAGGTTATGCACGAGCTTGCGGAGGAATATCCCGATGTTGAGCTGACGGATATGCTCGTTGACAACTGCGCTATGCAGATTGTTAAAAATCCCGCTCAGTTTGATGTTATAGTTACCGAGAATATGTTCGGCGACATTCTTTCCGACGAAGCTTCAATGATAACGGGCTCAATAGGTATGATTCCGTCATCGAGCCTCGGCAGCACCTCCTGCGGACTTTACGAGCCTATTCACGGCTCTGCTCCCGATATAGCAGGCATGGATATCGCAAATCCGATAGGCACGATTCTCTCGGCGGCTATGATGCTTCGTTACAGCTTTGATATGCCTGCCGAAGCAGATTGCATTGAAAACGCCGTTTCGGCTGTTCTTGATGAGGGATACAGAACGGCGGATATTATGCCTGCGGAAGCGGCGGATTATAAAAAGGTAGGTTGCAGCGAAATGGGAGCGCTTATTCTCAGCCACCTTGAGAGGAAGTGATTGTGTGTTGTTATCGGGTGCTGACATAATTGTCAGAGTTCTGATAGAGCAGCAGTGCGACCGCGTTTTCGGCTATCCCGGCGGTCAGATTATAAATGTTTATGATTCCCTTTATAAATATCAGGATGAGATTACTCACATTCTCACCGCTCATGAGCAGGGCGCAATTCACGCAGCCGACGGCTATGCGAGAGCAACGGGCAAAACGGGCGTTGTTATCGCAACCTCGGGTCCGGGCGCTACAAATCTCGTAACGGGCATTGCAACGGCGTTTATCGATTCCGTTCCCGTGGTTGCAATCACGGGCAATGTTCCGAGCACTCAGATAGGCTCGGACAGCTTTCAGGAGATAGACATAACGGGAGTTACCCTGCCCATCACCAAGCATAATTATTTTGTCGGCTCGGTTGAAGAGCTGGCGGATACAATGCGCGAAGCGTTTATGCTCGCTTCGTCGGGCAGACCCGGCCCCGTTCTCGTTGATGTTCCCAAGGATGTTCAGATGGCAATGTGCGAATACGAGCCGAAGCCTCCCGTTGTTCCCGAGGAAAAGCAGGCGGCGAAGAACATCAGAATTGAGCAGGCGGCTGAATGTATAAACGCATCCAAAAGACCCTTTGTTTATTTCGGCGGCGGTCTTGTTTCATCGGGCGCGGTTAAAGAAATGCTTGAGCTCGCGGAGCTTATTGACGCTCCCGTCGGAAGCTCTCTTATGGGCATTTCAGCAGTTCCCACGGAGCATCCGAGATATCTCGGAATGCAGGGAATGCACGGTCATTACGCGTCTTCAATGTCAATGCACCATGCAGACTGCATTATTGCGCTCGGGGTTCGTTTTAATGACCGTGTAACGGGCAACAGGGCAAAGTTTGCAACCAATGCAAAGATAGTCCACATTGATATACAGGGTGCGGAGCTTTCAAAAACGACCAATGATACCCACGGTCTGCGCGGTGATGTCAAGCTCACGCTTCAAAAGCTTATTCCGCTTCTCAACAAGAGCGAAAAGCCCGAGTGGCAGGAGCAGATTTCACGCTTCCGCGAGGAAGAAAAGGAATATACCGATAACCGCGAGGGTATGACGCCGAGAAATGTTCTTATGACTCTTAACAGGCATCTGGGCGAAAATACTCCCGTTGCAACCGATGTCGGTCAGCATCAGATGTGGGCGGCTCAAACGCTTAAATTCAGCCATGAGCGCAGATTTATTTCAAGCGGCGGTCTCGGCACAATGGGCTTCGGCTTCGGCGCGGCAATCGGCGCGCAGATTGCAACGGGCGAGCGTTCCGTGCTCGTCACGGGCGACGGCAGCTTCGGAATGAGCCTTAACGAAATGGCAACCGCCGTTTCATACAATGTACCTATGGTTATTCTGATTATGAATAACGGCGTTCTCGGAATGGTTCGCCAATGGCAGACCTTGTTTTTCAATAAGCACTATTCCAATACGGTGCTTAACCGTCAGACGGATTTTGTTGCGCTTGCAAGAGCTTTCGGAGCGGACGGCGCAACTGCAACCACGCTTGACGAGCTTGACAGCGTTCTTGATAAGGCTTTTGCATATGACGGACCTTTCGTTGTAAACTGCCTGATTGACAAGGATGAATTCGTTCTTCCCATGCTTCCGCCCGGAGGCTCAATGGATGACATTATCGTAAAGGCGGGTGACTGATTTGGAAAGATATACTATAGCCATTCTCGTCAGAAACAAGTTCGGTGTTCTTAACCGTGTAACGAGTATGTTCCGCCGTTTGCAGTTTAATATCTCCTGCCTTACCGTAAGCGAAACGGAATCAGCCGAGTATTCACGGATAACCGTGCTTTTTGACGGCGATGAAAACGGAAAAACACAGCTTATAAATCAGTTTTACAAGCTGCCCGATGTTATTTCCATCAAAGAAATCAAGCAGGACGAATCGGTTTGCTGCGAGCTGTTGCTCATAAAGGTTGAAAATTCGCCCGAAACAAGGGAGGAAATTCGCTCGGCGGCTGAGGCATTTGATGCCAAAACGGTTGACTATTCAAGAGATTCAATCGTTATGCAGATGACGGGCGACAGCAGGCGCATAGATGCTTTCATTAATATTCTGCGCGATTTTAATATACTTGAAATATGCCGAACCGGCATCGTTTCCCTCGAAAGAGGAAAAGAAACCATTAGGCAAGTAATAAATATATAAAGAAAGAGGTAAAAAACCATGGCAAGAATATTCTATCAGCAGGACTGCGATCTTCAGAAGCTTAGCGGCAAAACAGTCGCAATCATCGGCTACGGCTCACAGGGTCACGCTCATGCACTTAACCTTAAAGACAGCGGCGTTAATGTTATTGTAGGTCTTTATGAGGGCAGCAAGAGCTGGGCAAAGGCTGAATCACAGGGTCTTAAAGTTATGACTGCGGCAGAGGCGGCAAAAAATGCAGATGTTATAATGATTCTCATTAACGATGAAAAGCAGGCAAAACTTTATAAGGAGAGCATCGAGCCCAACCTCACCGAGGGCAAAACTCTTGCTTTTGCTCACGGCTTCAACATTCATTTCGGCTGCATCAAGCCCCCCAAGAATGTCAATGTTATTATGATTGCTCCCAAAGGTCCCGGTCACACCGTCAGAAGCGAGTATCAGGCTGGCAAGGGCGTTCCCTGCCTTATAGCTGTTGAGCAGGACGCAACGGGCGACGCATGGGATATCGGTCTTGCTTATGCTCTGGGCATCGGCGGTGCAAGAGCGGGCGTTCTTGAAACCACTTTCAGAACAGAAACAGAAACCGACCTTTTCGGCGAGCAGGCTGTTCTTTGCGGCGGCGTATGCGCTCTTATGCAGGCAGGCTTTGAAACTCTTGTTGAAGCAGGCTATGACCCCAGAAACGCTTATTTCGAGTGCATCCATGAGATGAAGCTCATCGTTGACCTTATCTATCAGAGCGGCTTTGCGGGAATGCGTTATTCAATTTCCAACACCGCAGAATACGGCGATTATATAACAGGACCGAAGATTATCACCGAGGAAACCAAAAAGACAATGAAGAAAATCCTCAAGGATATCCAGGACGGCACATTTGCAAAGGAATTCCTGCTTGATATGTCCGACGCGGGCGCTCAGGTTCATTTCAACGCAATGCGCAAGATAGCTTCCGAGCATCCGTCAGAGGTTGTCGGTGAGGATATCCGCAAGCTTTACAGCTGGAACGGCGAGGATAAACTCATCAATAACTGATAAGGATAGATTTTTATGAAAAGTGATTCACTTAAAAACGGAATGCAGAACGCTCCGCACCGCGCGCTTTATCATGCGCTCGGTTTAACGGACGAGGAGATAAGCCGCCCTCTTGTCGGCATAGTCAGCTCCTATAACGAGATTGTTCCGGGTCATATGAATATCGATAAAATAGTTGACGCCGTTAAGCTCGGCGTTGCCATGGCAGGGGGAACACCCATCGTGTTCCCCGCCATAGCGGTTTGCGACGGCATTGCCATGGGTCATACGGGCATGAAATATTCCCTTGTTACCCGTGACCTTATTGCCGATTCAACTGAAGCCATGGCTATGGCTCACGGCTTTGACGCTCTTGTTATGGTTCCCAACTGCGATAAGAATGTCCCCGGCTTGCTTATGGCGGCGGCAAGGCTCAATATTCCGACCGTTTTTGTCAGCGGAGGACCGATGCTTGCAGGTCATATCGACGGCGGCAAGATAAGCTTTTCCTCAATTTCGGAGGCTGTCGGTCAGTATAATGCGGGCAAGATAAACGAAGAAAAGCTTCACGAGTTTGAATGTAAAACCTGCCCAACCTGCGGTTCGTGCTCGGGTATGTATACCGCAAACTCCATGAACTGCCTCACCGAAGCTCTCGGAATGGGTCTGAGAGGAAACGGCACAATTCCTGCGGTTTATTCCGCAAGAATTGAGCTTGCAAAGCATGCGGGTATGGCGGTTATGGATATGCTTAAAAAGGATATCCGTCCGCGAGACATAATGACCGAGGCGGCGTTTACAAACGCTCTGACGGTTGATATGGCGCTCGGCTGCTCAACCAACAGTATGCTTCATCTCCCCGCAATCGCCCACGAATGCGGCATTGAGATAAATCTCGACATAGCCAACGGCATCAGCGAAAAAACGCCCAACCTCTGCCATCTTGCTCCCGCAGGCAGAACCTACATTGAGGAGCTTGACGAGGCGGGCGGCGTTTATGCGGTTATGAACGAGCTTTCAAAGAAAAATCTGCTCAATCTCGACTGTATGACAGTTACGGGCAAAACCGTAGGCGAAAATATAGAAGGATGTATAAATCTCAATCACGATGTTATCAGACCGATTGAAAAGCCTTACAGCGAAACAGGCGGCATTGCCGTTCTCAGAGGAAACCTTGCCCCTGACGGCAGCGTTGTCAAACGCTCTGCCGTTCTGCCCGAAATGCTTGTTCACGAAGGTCCCGCAAGGGTCTTTGAGTGCGAGGAGGACGCTCAGGCGGCAATCAACGCGGGCAAAATAAAGCCCGGCGATGTTGTCGTTATCCGTTACGAAGGTCCCAAGGGCGGTCCCGGAATGAGAGAAATGCTCAACCCCACCTCCGCAATTATGGGTATGGGTCTTGGCAACAGCGTTGCTCTGATTACGGACGGCAGATTCAGCGGCGCCACAAGAGGAGCGTGTATTGGTCATGTTTCTCCCGAAGCGGCGAGCGGCGGAATGATAGGCATTGTTGAAGACGGCGATATTATCAGCATTAACATTCCCGAAAATAAGCTTGAGCTTAAAGTTGACGCCGATGTTATCGCGGAAAGAATGAAGAACTTTGTTCCGAAGCAGAAGAAGCTCACGGGCTATCTGAAACGCTATGCTTCTCTTGTTTCGAGCGGCGCGGAGGGTGCGATTCTTAAATGATTGAAAATCGGAATTTTTCGGATTTAGCAACAAAGCTCCGTTCACTATGCGTTTTTCGGGGCTTGCTCTCCGATGAGGTTATCGCCGCACTTTTAAAATTTCTCGATACCCTCGGCTCGGCACGGGTTTCCGAAAAGGTGGACGCTTATTCGGCTTTTGTTTCCGCGCTTTACGGCGCAAAGGCGTTAAGCCTTGCGGAATATGTGAGAAACATTGTTTTTAACAGCGAAAACATATATGTTGTCAGCATCGGCAGCGGAAAGACGGTTTCGGATATTCTCAAAAGCTCGGTTCGCGAGGAGCTTGAAATTCTGCGTGAGGCGGCAGAGCTTTCACCCGATTCGCTCAAAGAAGCTATCGGCTGGAGCGGCTATCTTCCCGCATTTCAGGCTGAAAAAACCGACCTTGCCTCGGAATATTTCCGCCGCACGGCAAGCATCGGAAAATACGGCTACGGAATTTATGCGAAATACCATATGTTCAGAATTGACGGCAGCGGAAGCGTGATTCCGGTGCTCAATCCCGATGAAACCCGCCTTTCGGAGCTTATTGATTACAGGCACGAGCAGCAGATTATACTTGATAACACAAGAGCTTTGCTTGACGGCAAGCCCGCCGCCAACATTCTTTTAACGGGCGACGCGGGCACGGGCAAATCCTCAACCGTCAAAGCCGTTGTCAATGAGCTTTACCGTGACGGACTTCGCATAATAGAAGTCAAGAAGGAACAGCTTCACGAGATTTCCGCCGTGCTTGACGCGCTTTCCGAAAATCCGCTTAAATTCATTCTGTTCATTGATGATTTGTCATTTCAAAAGGATGACGATAATTTCAGCGCGCTCAAAGCTGTTTTGGAAGGCTCGGTTTCCGCAAAATCAAGGAATGTGGTCGTTTATGCAACGAGCAACAGACGCCACCTTGTCAAAGAAAAGTTCAGCGACAGAGAGGGCGACGATGTTCATTTCAACGACACAATGCAGGAGATTATCTCGCTTTCCGAGCGCTTCGGAATTCAGATAACCTTCAACCGACCCGATAAAAAAACATATCTTGATATCGTTCATCATCTTGCGGACTCAAAGGGAATCAAATATGATTCCGATGAGCTCGATAATGCCGCCGAGCGGTTTGCGCTGGGCAGGGGAACCCGCTCCGCGAGAGCCGCAAAGCAGTTTGTGGACAGCTTGGTATAAAGAACAAAACAAAAATTTTAAACGCATGACGGCGGCCTTTTCGAAATTTTTAATCGGAAAGACCGCCGTATGTTGTTTATCTCCGGATTTATGAATCCCCGTGAATTGACCGCGTCCGTTACGGCAACGGCAAATGCTTTGGCTTGCAGGTTAATAGACTGCAAAAATCAACAGCGGTTATTTATTGCGCCTTGCGGGAATAATGATAAAAAAGCGGAGGTGCAGGATGGAAGTATTAAAAGTTGTTTTAACTTCATTGTTGTCTGCGGCGGCGTTATTCATTATCGCAAAAATTATGGGACATAAGCAGATGTCACAGCTCGATTTTTTTGATTATATCACGGGCATCACAATCGGCTCAATAGCTGCCGAGCTTGCCACGGAGCTTGAAGAGCCTTTGAAGCCGCTGATAGCTATGATAGTTTACGGCATAATAGCCGTTTCTCTTTCCGTTCTGACAAGAAAGCTGCCAAAAACGCGAAAGTTTATTAACGGCACGCCGACCATAATTATGAATAACGGAAAGCTTTACCGCAAAAATATGAAAAAAGCAAAGCTGGATTTAAGTGAATTTATGGTTTTGTGCAGGCAGGAAGGCTATTTCGATCTTAGCGAAATTCAGACGGCAATATTTGAATATAACGGCAGATTAACCGTGCTGCCCGTCAGCAATAAACGCCCGATAAATCCCGAGGATATGAATTTGTCGCCTCAGCCTGCACATATTTTCACCGAGGTTATAATGGACGGCAGAATTCTTGAGGATAACCTGAAACGCATGGGGCTTGATTATAAATGGATTCAGGCTCAGCTTAAATCGCAAGGCTTCAGAAGTGCAAAAGAGGTTTTCCTCGGCGTATGCGATGAGAATAAACAGTTGTCTTTGTATAAAGCGGAATAAAAATATTCAACCTCTAATATGTTTCTGATAAGATGCGTTTGGGGGTGCTTATTTGAAAAAGTCATTGCTTCTTTGGCAGATATGCGGATTTGTTTTTACGGTAATTGCAGGGACATTGCTTCACTTCCTATATGATTGGAGCAATCAAAGTATTGTTGCTGCGCTGTTTTCTGCGGTAAATGAATCCGTTTGGGAGCATATGAAACTGCTTTTCTTTCCGATGTTCCTGTTTGCTTTGACAGAAAATCGTTTAATTGGCAAAGAATATGAAAACTTTTGGTGTGCAAAGCTTACGGGAACGGTGGTGGGGCTTTCGGTTATTCCGATACTGTACTATACAGTTGCAGGGATATTCGGTACCTCGCCTGATTGGTTTAATATAGTTATCTTTCTTTTGGCGGCAGGTGCGGCATATTTTTCGGAAATAAGGCTTCTGAACGGAAATAAATCTTTCTGCAAATCACCGCCGGTTGCGTTGGCGGTCTTGTGCCTTATTGCGGCGGCTTTTGCCGTTCTGACCTTTGCTCCGCCGAAAATTCCTCTTTTCCGTGACCCCGTAACAGGTTCATACGGAGTATAACAAGATTTGCCGATA
>JAEDGK010000161.1 GCA_016297555.1 Clostridiaceae bacterium | reverse complement strand
GAAAGCCTGCTTGCAAGCGCGGAATACTGCGTAAATGTTCCCGCCGTTGTAAAGAACGGAAGTGTTTACGGAATGCAGTTTCATCCCGAAAAAAGCGGAGCAAAGGGTTTGGCTCTGCTCAAAGCATTTTCAGAAATCTAAGGTGATATTATGCAAATTTTTCCCGCAACGGATATACTCGGCGGCAAGGTTGTCCGCCTGACAAAAGGCGACTATTCAAAGGTAAAGATATATGCCGATTCGCCCGCTGAAATGGCTCTCGAATTTATGAAAGACGGCGCAACAAACCTGCATATGGTTGACCTTGACGGAGCCAAAGACGGCGCGCCCGTTAACTTCGGAGCGATTGAGCAGGCGGCAAAAATCAAGGGGCTTTTTATTGAGGTCGGCGGCGGAATAAGAGATATGCAGCGCATTGAGGACTACCTTGCGCTCGGCGTTAAAAGAGTTATTCTCGGCACGGCGGCAATAAGAAACTATCCGTTTGTTGAAGAAGCGGTTAAAAAATACGGCAAAGCGGTTGCCGTGGGCGTTGACGCAAAGAACGGCATGGTTGCTGTCAACGGCTGGCAGGAAACAACGGGAGTTGATTCGGTTGAATTCTGCAAAAAGCTTCAAAGCAGCGGAGTTTCAACGGTAATTTACACGGATATTTCCAAAGACGGTATGCTATCGGGCACAAATCTTGAAATTTATTCAAGACTTTCCGAAATAAAGGGGCTTGACATAATAGCCTCGGGCGGAATTACCTATGCCGATGAAATACGCACGCTTAACGGAATGGGAATCAGCGGTGCGATAGTCGGCAAAGCGGTCTATGAGGGCAAACTTAGCCTTAAAGAAGCTCTCGAAGCGGCGGGAGGAGAAAAGCTATGATAACAAAAAGAATTATTCCCTGCCTCGATGTCAGAAACGGCAGAGTTGTTAAGGGCGTTAATTTTGAGGGCATAAAAGATGTTGCCTCCCCCGTTGAATTGGCGCATTTTTATAATGAAAGCGGAGCGGACGAGCTTGTTTTTTATGACATAACGGCTTCGTTTGAAAACCGCTCTCTTTTCACCGACGCGCTCAGGCAGGTTGCAAGCGAAATATTTATCCCCCTGACGGTCGGCGGCGGAATAAACACCCTTGAGGATTTTGACAGAGTTCTCAAATGCGGAGCCGACAAGGTTTCGGTCAACTCGGGAGCAATCAACAATCCCGATATCATAGAACAGGCGGCAAAGAAATACGGCGACCAATGCGTTGTGCTTTCAATGGATATAAAGCGCGTTGACGGCTCGTTTCACATATTCAGCAAGGGCGGCAGGATTGACACGGGAATAGACGCTCTTGAATGGGCAAAGCGCGGCGAAAACAGCGGCGCGGGCGAGCTTGTGGTTAACAGCATCGACACCGACGGAGTTAAGCAGGGCTTTGACCTTGAAATGCTCCAAAAAATCAGCGACCTTGTTTCAATTCCCGTAATTGCAAGCGGCGGAGCGGGCAAAAAAGAGGATTTTCTTGAGCTTTTCCGCGCAGACTGCGCCGACGCGGGGCTTGCGGCTTCAATTTTTCACTTCAAAGAGGTTGACATTCGCGAGCTGAAACGCTATCTTAATAATAACAACATAGAGATGAGGATATAAAAGTGGTTGAACTTAAATTTGACAGCAACGGTCTTATTCCCGCAATAGTGCAGGATCACATCAGCAAAAAGGTTCTTATGCTTGCATATATGAACAAGGAGAGCCTTGAAATAACCATAAAAGAGGGCAAAACCTGCTTTTACAGCCGCAGCCGCCAATGCCTGTGGCGCAAGGGCGAAACCTCGGGAAACACCCAGCAGGTTGTTTCAATCCGCACGGACTGCGACAGAGACACTCTGCTGATTGATGTTATCAAGGCGGGCCCCGCCTGCCACACGGGCAGCGAAACCTGCTTCTTCGAGGATATCGTTGCTCCCGAGCAGGAGGATTTTTCATATGAAAACCTCTATAAAATGCTTGTCGGCCGCAAGGTTGAAAAGAAGGAAGGCTCTTACACAACCTATCTTTTTGAAAAAGGAACTGATAAAATTCTGAAAAAGGTGGGCGAGGAATGCACCGAGGTTATCATTGCGGCAAAGGGCGGCGACAAGGCGGAAACCGTTTTTGAGATAGCCGATTTACTCTATCACATAATGGTTATGATGATTGACGCAGGCATAACGCTCGACGAGGTTACGGCGGAGCTTGCAAAGCGCCACATAGTTGACCATAAGGTTAAGCAGGAAAAAATGCAGTAATTATAAAAGTGGCTGTCGCACTAAGCGAAGACCAAAAGAAAC
>JAEDGK010000056.1 GCA_016297555.1 Clostridiaceae bacterium | reverse complement strand
ACCGCTGACCCTTCGCACGTCAAGCGAATGCTCTACCAGCTGAGCTAAACGTCCAAATCTGCGCCGCTTTATCGGCGCAGATGATATTATATATTAATCTGTGTATGTTTGTCAAGTGTTTTAAAAGATTTTTCTGTCAATTATCAAATAATTCCCGCCTGCCCGTGTGCGGCTCATAATAAGATTTCAAATATTCCGCAATTTCTCTTGCTTCGCGGTATTCCCTGTAAAGAACGCTCAACTCGCTTTTCAGTTCATATGCTTCGTTTGAACAAATGCTGTTATTCAGCGCCCTCAGCTCTCCTCTTTTTTTCGCAATTCTTTCCTTTACCCTTGAAGCTGCCGCTTCATATTCCTCACCGAGTTCACGCATTGTTTTGTTATTAACCATTAAATTCTCCTTTCAAAATAAAATCCGCCGTAACGCCGAAAAGACTGCTTAGAGCCAAAAGCTCGTCCGTCTGAATTGCCGCGCCGCCCTCAAGCTTTACAAGTCTTTTTTCCGGAATATCCGATGCCGTGCTGACGGCGGCAACACTCAGATTTTCCGCCAAGCGGAGCCTTTCCAGCCTTTCGCCTACTGAATTGCCCGAATTTTTCCGCGCGGCGGCAATGACCCGCGCTCTGCCCAAAACGAGCGGAGTTATGCTTTCATCCGCCACGCCCTGCTGATATCTGACCGCATAAGAAAGAACCCTTTCAAGCTTTGCCTGCGCTCTGCCGAGAGTGCCTTTAACGCTCGATGCGGCGATGTTTCTTTTCCTTGCAATTTCGGTCAGAGTTTTTTCCTCAAACCAAAATTCGCTTATCACCTCGCGCTCAGCTTCGGTCAGCTCTTTTTGAATTGCCTTTTCAAGCAAAAAAGACATATCCACCTCTCGCTTGCGCCATGCATATGCTGCCGGAGCCTCGCACGCATTGCAGCACCGTCCGCAACAGGCAAGCTGCGCCGCCCGTATTTCTTCCCTGCTCGGATATGAGAGCTTTTTAAGCTCAGAATTCTCCTGTTGTTTCATTTTCGCCTCCATAAATATTAGTTGTACTATTGATTATAACGAACATTTGTTTGATTGTCAAGCGATTTTACCGATTTTTCCTGTATTTCTTGACAACTATTAATAGTTGTGCTAATATTTATAAAAAACAAGTCTAATCCGCTGTTAAGCTAATATCATCCCGTCGGAGGTTAGAAAATGAACATAATCAGAGAGTTAAGAAAAAAAGAGGGTCTTTCTCAGCAGGAGCTTGCAAGCCTTTGCCGAGTTCATCAAACCGCGGTAAGCCAATGGGAAAACGGCAGAACGGCTCCTGATTTGGAAAGCCTTAAAATGCTTTCGGATATTTTCGGAGTTTCGGTTGAGAAGTTAATTGGCGCGGAAATGCCTGCCGATGAAAACAGAATTCCCGGATTTTCAAGCATCAGCGCCGCAGGTGCGGCAGAGCTGATAGGTGAAAGCAAAATGTTTGCGTTGAAAGTGGCGGGTGAAGATATGCTGCCCACCCTTCGCCCCGGCGACACGGTTATTGTTTCACGCTCCGCTGAAATTGAAAACGGAGACATCGTTGCCGTCACGGTCGGCAGCAGCAACGCATATATAAAAAGAATAATAAAAAAAGACACAAGCGTTTTGCTTGTGTCCGAAAACCCGGCTTTTGAACCGCTGATTTTTAATTATGATGAAGTCAATGCCCTGCCCCTGTGCATACTCGGGAGGGTAACGGAAATGCGCCGAAAGCTTTAAGCCGCGAGCATATTAACCGCCGTTGAGAGCTGATTATCTTCATCCTGCGCGAGCAAATCGATATTGAGCGGGTCGCCCGAATTGAGAGTAACCTCAACGGTCGGCTCAATTCCCACACCGTCATATACTGCTGCCTCGCCCGCTCTCGGTTCGATGAGAGCAACCGTCAGAAGCACCGCTCCGCCGTCTTCAAGCGGAAAAAGCTCCTGCATTGTGCCGATGCCCGCAGTTTTTGTGCCGACAAGCTGGGCTTGGCTGATATCGCGCAAATCGCAGGCGAAAAGCTCGGCAGGTCCGCTCGTGTAATTGTTAATCAGCACAATAAAAGGCATTGTAATGCTGCTGTTTTCTGCGGTATAAATCTTCTTTTTATAGACATTGCCGTTCTTGTCCTTTGCAACGGCAATATTATCGGAAATCGCGGGAACGATAACATCTATCGTCCGGGCGGCGTAATCAATGCTGCCGTCCGAGGTGTTTCGGACATCAAAAATCATACTTTCCGCGCCCTGCTCAATGAGCTTCTCCGCCGCCGCTTTGAATTCTTCGGCGGTATTTTTATAAAAACCGCTGATTTTTATATATCCGACATTTCCGATAAGCCTGCTGCTGACGCTCGGAATTGAAAAACCGAGCATTGGCTCGACAACCTTTGTTTCGCCGTTTCTTTCGTATTCAACCGTAACGGTGGAAAGCCTGCTGCCGTAAAGCAAATCTCTCATTGAAATATAGTTGCTCATTGTAACGGCGGTGTTATCAATCGCAGTTATGGCATCCTTTGCTTTAAGCCCTGCCTTTTCGGCAGGCGAGCCTTCGTAAACATAGGTTATTACGAACTGACCCGTCTGATAATTATATGCAGTTTCAACACCTATTCCCGAAACGCCGCCTTCAAGCTTGGCTGTGTAAGCCGAGTATTCCGCGGAGCTCAGATAGATGTTGCTTCCCTCGCTCAAGCCGTTGACATAGCCCTCGGCAAGAGAGGCATTTAGCTTGCTTTGGTCATCAACAGAGCCGTAATAATAGTTGGAAATAATCTTGCTGATTTCATCAACCGACTCATAGGTCTGTGAACGCTGAGAAATGTTGCTGATTATATTGCTGAATATCTGCTTTGAAACAACCATTGTTGCCGCAAAGGTTGCGGCAACGGCAATGATTATCAGCGATATGCATAGACCGAGTGAAATCTTTTTGTTCATAGGCAGAACCTCTCTTAAAAAAGGCGGCAAACGCCGCCTTTAATAATTATACCGTGCCTTACGGCTGTGAAACATAATTGAGCGGATTAACTCTGCTGACCGTGCCGTCCGCCTTTTTAACCCTGACCTCAAAGTGAAGATGCGGACCTGTTACATTGCCTGTTGCGCCGATAATTCCTATCTTCTCGCCTTTTTTGACAACCTGACCGACGCTTACAAGAATATTATCGGAATGTGCATAGAGGGTCTGAGTTCCGTCGCCGTGGTCGATAACACAGTAATTGCCGAAGCCCGAGTTCCAGTTGCCGTCATTCTTGGCAATGATAACCTCGCCGCCCTGAGCGGCATAGAACGGCGCTCCTCTTGTGTTGCCGTCCGCTTTAACAATATCTATGCCCCAATGCGGCGAGCCGTCGGAATAAGCGGGATAGGTTGCCGTGAGGCGAGTATTGCCCTTGACGGGCCACATCATATCGCCGTCGTTTTCATATGATTCGTCGGGAACATCGCCCTGCGATGAGCCGTGCTGCCTGATGTATTCGTCAATCTCGGCTTCAAGGGCCTCACGCTCCGCTTTCTGCCTCTTTATTGCGGCTTTGTAAGCGTCGCTTTCCTTATCCAGATCATTGATAATCCCCTGAACCTCCTGATATTTGCCCGTTACATCTTTTTTCTTTGACTCCTGAGCGTTTTTGCTGCTCTCAAGGTCGTCATACTTGGCGTTCATTGTGTCCATTTGAGAATCAAGCGTGGTTTTCTTTTCTTCAAGCTCGGTTTTGCTGCCTTCAAGCTCTGTCTGCAGCTCGTTAAGCTCGCCGACTTTTGCGGTCAGCTCCGAAATAAGCTGACTGTCATTCTCGGAAACACGGGTGATAAGCTCTTTTCTTGCAAAAAATGAGGACAAATCATCGCTCGTAAACAAGATTTCAAGCGTTGAGCCTTCGCCTGACATATAGTTTTCACGAATTCTTGCCAAAAGAAGCTCTTTTGTGTCCTCCATCATGGTTTCCGTTTCAACTATTTGAAGCTCGGTTTTGCTGATTTGAGAATTAATGCTCTCAATATCTGCACTTGTGGAATCAATATCGGTTTGCAGCTCATCGATATCATCACTGATCATACCTATGCTCTCATCGAGCAAATCAATCTGCTCCTCGATGCTGTCAATCTGCCCGTTAAGCTTATTGAGCTTTTGCTCGTTTGTCTTGATGTCGCTCTGAACGCCTGCAAGCTCTTTCTGGTTTTGTGCAATCTCTTTTTCGAGCTCTTCATATCTCTGCTGCTTCTCTTCAAGAGTTTCCTCCGCCGCGGCAGAAATTGCCGATGCCGAAACGAGCAATGCAAATGCCATTGCCAGACAAAGCAGCCTTTTCTTGGATTTAAAAAACTTAGTCATCAAGCTCAACAAACTTCCTTTCCTTAAGATATTTCCTTATGGATGTTGCGCTGCCGAAAACGCCGGTGAAAATGCCGATACCTACAAAAGCCGCAACAAGATAAGGAGCATAATCAAGGAAACTGACTCTTACATCTCCGCCTAAGCCGGAGAGCATGGTTGTGAATGAACCGAGAGCAAATTCATAAATACCCCAAACCGCTCCCGTTGCAAGCAGACCGGCTATGATTCCGATAATAATACCCTCAACCATAAACGGCCAGCGAATAAACGAATTGGTTGCGCCGACGCTCTTCATAATGCTGATTTCAAGGCGGCGGCTGAACATTGTTACTTTAATTGTATTTGAAATAATAAACAGCGATACTATAAGCAGCAAGCCAATCATACCCGCGCTTATGTAAGTAACGGAATTTCTGACGCTTTCAAGCTGCCTTGCCAAAGTGCTGTTTTCATAAACCCTTTGGATGTTGCTAAGTTTCTTTATCTCGTTAACAACATTGTCAAAGCCTGCCATATCGCTTACTGTTACACGATAAGCATTGGGAAGCGGATTTTCGTCAAGGTCTGAAAGATACTGCCTGAGTCCGTCGTCAAGCTCCGAAAGAATTTTTTCATAAGCAGGACCTTTGTCAACATTTTCAACCGAAGCAATATTGTCAATCGTGCGAAGCTTTTCGCCGAGCTTGATATATTCATAATCGCTTGCATCCATATCGACATAGACCATAATTACATTTTCGGACTCAATTCCCGAAATAAAGGCTTCGATATTGACGAGAATCATAAACGCTATTCCGATAATCATAAGGCAGCTGAACAAAACGGTTACGGAAGCAACGGACATCAGCTTATTAACCTTGAGATTGCGAAAGCCTTCCTTTGTAAGATATCCGAGATTTCCCATCAATCGTCACCTCCGGTCACTGTGAATTCTTCTGTGATTTCGACCGTTTCAAAGCTTTCGGCGGAATCCGAGCCGCCCGCATAAGCGGAATAATCCTCCTCGGGCGGAACAACATATTCATTTGAAATCTCATTAACTGCGTTTATATGAGAGGTTGCCGCCTCACGAATGAGCGCGCCGCCGTCAGAAACAACGCTGCCTTTATCGAGAATGATAACGCGCTTGTCAAAGCAGCGCACAAGGCTGTGCTCGTGAGTAACCATTATAACCGTTGTTCCCGCTTCGTTAAGGCGCATAAGCAAATCAACAATCTCATAGCTCATCTGCGGGTCAACATTACCCGTAGGCTCGTCCGCAATAATTATCTCCGCATTGTTTGCAAGCGCTCTTGCAAGCGCAACTCTCTGCTGCTCACCGCCCGAAAGCTCTTTCGGATAATTTCTCGCCTTGTCGTTAAGCCCCATAAGGCTCAGGACATAAGGCACTCTGCGGCGTATTTTCTTTTCTTTTGTTCCGATAACGCGCATTGCAAACGCAACATTATCAAAAACCGTCATAGTTGGTATAAGCCTGAAATCCTGAAAAACTATGCCGAGCCTGCGGCGGAATTTCGGAATATCACGCTTTTTTATTTTGGTAAGATCAACATCGTCAACTACTATCGTTCCCGAAGACGGAACCTCCTCGCGCATCATCAGCTTGAGAAAGGTGCTTTTGCCTGCTCCCGAGGAACCGACAACGAAAACGAATTCGCCTTTGTCAATCGTAAGGTTTATATCTTTTAAAGCATGTGTGCCGTTATCATACTTTTTGGATACATTGGTAAATTGAATCACAGTATCATATCCTTATTAGTATTATTTTGAGAGACTAAACCATGGCAACATTGCTGCATGTTTTAATTAATGAGATATCCGATTAATATTTAACCGGCCTTGCGTCAAGATACTTCTTAACCATAAGCGCAACCTTGAAAACGATGGCATCGTCAAATTCGCGCAGGTCAAGACCCGTGAGCTTCTTAATCTTTTCGAGCCTGTAAACAAGCGTATTTCTGTGAACGAAAAGCTTTCTTGAGGTTTCGGAAACATTAAGGTTATTCTCAAAAAATCTCTGAATTGTAAACAGCGTTTCATGGTCAAGGCTTTCTATTGAGCCTCTTTTGAAAACCTCTCTGAGGAACATATCGCAGAGAGTTGTGGGGAGCTGATAAATAAGGCGCGCAATGCCGAGGTTTTCATAGCTGACAATGGTTTTCTCCGTGTCAAAAACCTTTCCGACCTCAAGAGCAATCTGCGCCTCTTTGAAGGAGCGTGCAAGGTCTTTTATTCCCTCAATGGTTGTTCCGATGCCGACGAGAACATGGGTATAAAGCTCCGTGCTGAGCGAATCCGAGATGGAGCGTGCAAGCTTTTCAAGATCCTTCGTTTCGATATTGCTGCGAACCTCTTTAACAATGGCAATGTCATGCTCATTGATATTGATAACAAAATCCTTATTCTTATCGGGGAAAAGATTTTGAACCGCATCGAAGACAGCCGCGTCGTTATGGTCTGTTATTCTGATGAGCAGCACTACTCTTGTGGCCTCGGAATTAAATCTGAGCTCACGCGACTTCAAGTAAATATCGCCGGGAAGTATGTTGTCAAGAATAACATTTTTAATAAAGTTGCCCCTGTCGAATTTTTCTTCATAGTATTGCTTGAGATTTTCAAGCGAAACACAGCAAACAGCCGCAAATCTGCCTGCAAGCTCGTCCGTTCCGTCAACAAAAACCGCATATTCCGTCTGAATATGAGAGCCGAAATTGCAGAAAGTATATCCGTTGATGTAATGAAGCTCGTTGTCTGCAAAAACATCGCCTGCGGTTGAAATAACCTCGCCGATTTTACTCAGCTCGCTGCAAGCAATAACGGTTCCCGTTTCATCAATGACGCCGAGAGTTCTGCCTACTGCGTCACGCATCTGGTGAACAAGACCCTGAAAAATTCTGTTAGACATAATTATTACCCCTCAAACTTGATTTGTTTTTTCTTCTTAGCGAATTTATACAAAATGACCATCGGGACATATACATTTTACACAATAACGAACCTTTTTGCAATAGAAATCTTCGGTTTTTTTCAATATTTTTTTGAATTTATTGTGAATTGCCGTCGGTTTTTATTGAATTTTAACAAATTTTTCATTTTTCTCCGCCGTCAAAGGGCTCTTTTTGCGTTTCCGAACCGACAGTCATTTTCCCGAAAAAAGCATTTTTGAGCAAGCCGGCTTTGTTGATTTTTACCGTTAGAATATCCGTGCAAAGGATTAAAAAATGTAAATTGGTAAAAAACTCCATATGAAATTCAGTCAAAAATACCCATATAAATATCACACAAAATCAGGCTCGGTTTTTTGTGGAATTTATCCTAATTCATTTTAGTTTTTTACATTATATATGCGTCTGTTTTCAAGACATACTATATCTGTAATCACCGATTTTCAGGCGAATTTTATTGCCGTTAAGCAATAATAACAAAAAAGATAAAAAAATGTGACAAAAAAATTACAATTTTTTTTAACATAGGGCTTTTCAAAACCGATAACAGATGTTATAATATTATGGATTTTGAATATAACCCGTTGTTCACTATATACAAAACTCAATGAAAGAGGGAACACGCTTGGAGAAAATTATAATCAACGGCGGCAAACCGCTTCACGGCGAAATAGAAATAAGCGGAGCCAAAAACGCGGCTCTTGCCATTATTCCCGCCGCCATTCTTTCGCAGGATGTGTGTGTTATTGAAAATCTGCCCGTTTCCATCAGCGATGTCAGCTATATGATGAAAATTCTCAAGCACATCGGTGCAAAGGTTAAGCTTCTGAGCAAAAACTCAATCGAAATAGACTCGCGCCATGTTGATTCATATATAATTTCAAACGATATGACAAAGCACCTCAGAGCGTCCTATTATTTTATCGGCGCGCTTCTCGGGCGCTACGGCAGAGCCAAGGTTGCCATGCCCGGCGGCTGCTACCTCGGCACAAGACCCATCGACCAGCATATCAAGGGCTTTGAGCTGCTCGGCGCAACCGTTTCCGTTGAAGATAACGCTATTGTTGACGCGAGAGCAGATGAGCTTATCGGCAGCCCCGTTTATCTTGATGTTGTTTCGGTCGGCGCGACGGTCAACATTCTGCTTGCCGCAGTCAAGGCACGCGGCTTAACCGTTATCGAAAACGCCGCAAAAGAACCGCACATAGTTGACCTTGCAAACTTCCTTAACTCAATGGGCGCAGATGTCAGAGGCGCAGGCACGGATGTTATCAAGGTCAGAGGCGTTGAGCATCTTCACGGCTGCACATATTCAATCATCCCCGACCAGATAGAAGCCGGCACTTATATGGTTGCCGCGGCGGCTACTCAGGGAGATGTCCTTATTAAAAATGTTATACCCAAGCATCTTGAATCAATCTCTACCAAGCTCATAGAGTGCGGCGCAAATGTTGAGGAATTTGACGATGCCGTAAGAGTTTCGCTCAGCGGCAGACCCGGCAAGTGCAACATCAAAACTATGCCGCACCCCGGTTTCCCGACAGATATGCAGCCTCAGATGGCGGTTCTTCTTGCCCTTGCGGACGGGACAAGCATTATTTCCGAAAGCATATGGACCAACCGTTTCCGCTACACCGAGCAGCTTAACAGAATGGGCGCCAACATCAAGGCAGACGGTCAGCTTGCCGTTGTTCAGGGTGTTGAGCAGCTCAAGGGTGCTCCCGTCAGAGCGGACGATCTGCGCGCAGGCGCGGCTATGCTCATTGCAGGTCTTGCCGCAAAGGGAACAACCGAAATTGAAGATATTCTTCATATTGACAGAGGATATGAAGATGTTGTGCAAAAGCTTCGCGGCGCAGGTGCAGATATCAAGAGAGTATTCTGCCCCGACGCAAACACTCTCACAAGCGCAGGCTAAATTAAAAAATATCAAACGGGCTGTTCCCGGCGGAACAGCCCGTTTTCGATAATCGGAAGGATTATTATGGCAAGATTTTGTTCTTTGTTTTCATCAAGCAGCGGAAACTGCACTTACATAGGTAATTCCCGAAGCGGCATACTTATAGATATCGGAGTCAGCGCCAAAAAGACCGAGCAGGCTCTCAGCGGCATAGGCGTTGACCCTTCTTCAATCAATGCAATCTTTGTAACGCACGAGCACACCGACCATATTAAAGGAATAAAGGTTTTTGCCCAAAGATACGGCATAACCGTTTATTCCTCGGCTGGCACTCTTGCAGGCATTGAGGAGGCAAATGCGATATCTCCCGACACCTGCGCCGAAATAATTCCCGACAGCGGAATTGAAACAGGCGGATTTTTCGTGCGCCCGTTCAGAACTCCTCATGACAGCCGCGAAAGCACGGGCTTCAGCGTTGTAACGCCCGACGGCAGAAGAATATCGGTTGCAACCGATATCGGCAAAATGACCGACTCAATTATGGCGGCAATCAGCGGCAGCGACCTTGTGCTGCTTGAATCGAACCATGATGTCGGTATGCTCAGAAACGGACCTTATCCTTTCTTTTTAAAAGAGAGAATTCTCTCCGACCGAGGTCATCTTTCAAATGAATGCTGCGCCGACGCGGCTGTTAAGCTTGTCGAAGCAGGCACAACAAGATTTGTTCTCGGCCATCTGAGCCGCGAAAACAATATGCCTCAGCTCGCCTTTGAAACAACCCGCGCGGCAATGACCATGGCGGGAGCAAAAGAAAACACCGATTATCTTTTAAGCGTTGCGGGCGATTTCAATCCCGTTATCGCTTTATGAGCCATCTTCCGCCGCCGAAGCCGCAACGGTTGTAAGGCGGCGCATATCGTCGGGATAAGAGCTGTCAAACACATCATAAACTCTCTTGTATTCGCCGCTCTGCGCGTCCTTTATAACGGTTGATTTGTTTTTGCACAGCAGTTCAACAAGCGAATACATATCTATCCATATCTGATTGTTTCCCTCCTTCTGCACCTCGCTGAATATAAGCTGCATACCTAAATGCAGGTGGGGAACGGTCATTCCGTTAACATTTTCCTCGGTTGAATAGCCGGTCATTCCGAGATAGCCGATAACATCTCCGGCTTTAACGCGCGAGCCTATTTTCAGCCCCTCGCTGTAAGGCTTGTTCCTCCTGAGATGTGCATAATAATAGGAGCGCTTTCCGTCAAAGCTTCTCACGGCTATCCGCCAACCGCCGTATCGGTTCCAGCCCATTGCTTCAACCGTTCCGCCCTCAACGGCTATAATCGGCGTGCCTATCGAGCCAATCAAATCATTGCCTAAATGCCGTCTTTTATATCCGTATGACCGTGAATCTCCGAAATCGTCATAGTGGCTGAACCAAAAGCCCTCCGCAATCGGAGAATAGGCTTTCAATCCGTAGCCCTCGATTATTTTTATACCGCCGTTTCCGTCGGGCGCCGCCTTTGTGTATTCACCCACAAGCCCCGATAAAACGGCGCCGTATGCCTTTTTATAAAACGAATAATATTCATTTTCGCTCATGAGCATATCGGGAGTCATATCCTCCCCGAGTGCGTCAACAAGCTTATCAAGCTGTGAACGCTTATATCCGCTCCAATGACCGCCGTTTTTGCAAGCGAGGTAAGCCAGCGTGTCTATCCACGAAAGATGGCGCGGTGTGCCGTAGGTTTTGATATCAAGCTCCATAGCGTCGTTTAAGGCTTGATATGTAACGGAAAAATCAACCCATTTAATATATTTCTCGGTTGTTTCGCTCGGTGCGGCAGTTGCCGATGCGTCGGAAGCTCTTTCCGCAAGCTTTGCCCCCGCGGCGCAGCAAACCAGCGTAAACAGGCAGAAAAACAGCACGAGCAGCCTTTCCCTCAGCTTTTTCAAACGCATCACTCCCCGCTTTGAGCGGCAGATAATAATGCGCCGCTTTCCGTTTATTCTATGAAAAAACTTTATCTTTAATGACGGAGGAAACCGCTTATGATGAACATAAATATCATCTGCATCGGAAAGCTGAAAGAGGACTATCTGCGTATGGCTTGCGCCGAATACGAAAAAAGGCTCGGCTCGTTCTGCCGATTGAAAATCACGGAGCTTTCGCCCGCCCGCCTGCCCGATAATCCGAATCCTGCTCAAATTGAAGCGGCTCTCGGCGATGAAGGAGAGCGTATTCTCTCAAAAATTTCGCCCAATGAAGCCGTTTTCGCGCTCTGCATTGAGGGCAGGGAGCTTTCCTCCGAAGAGCTTTCAAAAGAAATTGATAAATGCGCCGTTTCGGGCTTCGGCTCGCTGTGTTTCATCATCGGCGGCTCTCACGGTCTTTCACCACAGGTCAAAAGCAGGGCAAAATTCAGGCTTTCAATGAGCCCCATGACCTTTCCTCACCAGCTTGCGCGGGTTATGCTTTTGGAGCAAATCTACCGCTCGTTTATGATTTCAAGCGGCGGAAAATACCACAAATAGCCTTTTTTCGTTCAAAAACCGTTAAAAATATTAGTCAGTTTTGCGCCCTTTTCGCCTGCGTTTATTATAATTTTGTTCAGTTTACCAAAACTTTGAAAAATTGAAAAAATTAATCAAAAAACTGTTGCATATTTGCATAAAAACGGATAAAATATATTCGGTCAAAATTTGAACTAATTTTTGGAGGTAATTTACCATGGCAGTTAAAGTTGCAATTAACGGTTTCGGCCGCATCGGCCGTCTTGCTTTCCGTCAGATGTTCGGCGCAGAAGGCTATGATGTTGTTGCTATCAACGACCTTACAAAGCCCTCAATGCTCGCTAATCTTCTTAAGTATGATACCGCTCAGGGCGGTTACTGCGGCAGAATCGGCGAAGGTCTTCACACCGTAAGCGCTGACGACGAAGCAGGCACCATCACTGTTGACGGCAAGACTCTTACAATTTATGCAAAGGCTAACGCTGCTGAGCTCCCCTGGGGCGAAATCGGCGTTGACGTTGTTCTTGAGTGCACAGGTTTCTACTGCTCAAAAGAGAAGAGCATGGCTCACATCAATGCAGGCGCAAAGAAAGTTGTTATTTCCGCTCCCGCAGGCAACGACCTCAAGACTATCGTTTTCTCAGTTAACGAAGATACACTTACCGCTGAAGATCAGATCATTTCTGCCGCTTCATGCACAACAAACTGCCTTGCTCCCATGGCAAAGGCTCTCAACGATTACGCTCCCATCCAGAGCGGTATCATGAGCACAATCCATGCTTACACAGGCGATCAGATGATTCTTGACGGTCCTCACAGAAAGGGCGACCTCAGAAGAGCACGCGCAGGCGCTGCAAACATCGTTCCCAACTCAACAGGCGCTGCAAAGGCTATCGGTCTTGTTATTCCCGAGCTCAACGGCAAGCTTATCGGCTCCGCTCAGAGAGTTCCCGTTCCCACAGGCTCAACAACAATCCTTACCGCAGTTGTTAAGGGTGCTGACGTTACTAAGGAAGGCATCAACGCTGCTATGAAGGCTGCTGCTTCCGAGTCATTCGGCTACA
>JAEDGK010000160.1 GCA_016297555.1 Clostridiaceae bacterium | reverse complement strand
CATATTTTGAAGCTACTTCTCTTTCTTCTTGGGTCACATCATTTTAACACATACAAGTTTAAAATCTGTCCGGAGTTGAATTAAACAAAAAATAAAAGATTTTTCGGCTTTTATTTCTTAATAAACAGGCTATAATTAATAAAATACGCTTGCCATGAGGAACGGCTTTGAATACGAAACAAAATGTAATTATCGACAATTTGCTTTCTTGGAGGTCAATTGTCAAATTAGTAGAGATAATCAAAAACAATTTTGATGAGGAAAAAGATTTAATTTATCTGAAAATGATTTAGAAGAAGTTTTGCCTAGTGATTTTATATGGAGAAATGAAAACGATATAATATCTTAAATTTTACTCTTATGATGATTTACTCATACAGATGAAGCGTTAAAACAATATCCCAATGGCTGTTTTAGATTGGAAATCACCTTTGCAGAAAAGGGTGGAATCAGAAGCTGTACCGGTGTAATCGGTGCCGTGAAATGTTTTGTTTCTGTTCGGGGCTCCGCCCCTCTCTCCGACAAAACATTTCGCAATTCTATTTCTCAATTATTTTTTTGCTTTTTCAGTCTCACATCATTGACAAATGTACATATTTGATATGAAAAAATATTTTGTCATTTTTTCTTGTTTTTTAAATTTTTTATATATTGTACCTATTGCCAAAAAGCACAAAAACCTATAAACTATTTTTTGAAATCTATCGTTCAGGAGGAGCTTTATTATGCTTTCAAAACCTCAATATGAAGAACAGATCGCCGCATCACGTGACGAGCGTATGAAATGGTGGCGTGAAGCCAGATTCGGAATGTTTATACACTACGGTCTTTATTCACAGTTAGGTCGAAACGAATGGGCTATGGCATGTGAAAATGTGCCGCCGCAGGAGTACGAAAAGCTTGCGGATACATTTAGTCCGAAAGAGGGCTGCTGCCGTGAGTGGGCAAAGCTTGCCAAAGAAGCGGGCTGCAAATATATGGTGTTGACAACCCGTCATCACGAGGGCTTCAGCCTTTGGGATTCCAAGGTAAATCCCTACAACTCTGTCAATTACGGACCTCACAGGGATATTGTCAAGGAATTTGTCGAGGCTTGCCGTGAGTTTGATCTCAAGATCGGTTTTTATTCTACCTGTTTGGAATGGCATCATCCCGACAGCGGTATCTGCGCCTATGATACCGAGGCAAGAAGACGTTACACACAGTATTTAAAGGATATCAACACCGAGCTTCTGACTCAGTACGGAAAAATTGATATTCTCTGGTACGACGTTCCTTTGCCGATGGAGTCGTGGGAGGGCTGGGATTCGCTTGAGCGCAATCAGTTCCTCAGAAGTATTCAGCCGCATATAATCATCAATGACAGAAGCCGGCTTGACGAGGACTTCGGCACACCCGAGGAGCATATCACTCCGTCTGAGCATGACTGGGAGGCATGTATGACCTTCAACGGTATCAGTTGGGGTTATGTTGATTCCGATCAGGCTCTGCCTTACAGTTATACGCCGCAGAGAATCGTAGCAATGCTTCAGACCTGCTGTGAGAGGGGAGGCAACCTCCTTCTTAACGTCGGTCCGAAACCGGACGGCTCAGTTCCTTACGAGGTTATAGATCCGCTTAAAAAGGTCGGTGAATGGCTCAAGGTCAACGGTGAGGCTGTTTACGGAATGCTGAACAAGACCTACGGAAACGAATATCAGCTCAACGGTGTTTCACGTCCATCGTCCAAGGGCAATACAATCTATATGTGGAACAAGATATGGGCGCCGTATAACGGAAAAATGGTGCTCAGCGGATTGTTTGACACCCCTGAGAAAATCTCTTTTATCGACGGAACACCGATCAAATTTGAAAAGAAGGGCGACCGCATCTTCCTCTATGATCTTCCTGAGAAAAATCCCGATCCGATACTCAATATTCCTCTTATCAAGCTGGAATTTAACTGTAAACCCCGTCACCGCTTTGCTTCGTATTTCCCACAGCTTAACGGCGGCAGGGACGACAGAGAGATCATCACAACGAGCGATCTTTGGTAAACGTTTAAAAATATATATCAGCGACTGCAAGCGTTAATTTTTGCTTGCAGTCTTTTTATGTTCACTTTATCGGATAACGGAGGTTTTGCTATGAATGAAAGATTCTTTTCTTTGCCCGCAGAAAAACAGCAGGCAATAATTAACGCCGGCTATCGGGTGTTTTCGCAAAATTCTTATAAAAACAGCCCTATGAGTGAGATAGCAGATGCGGCAGACATCAGCAAATCTCTGCTGTTACTTCACCGCATCCATCAGCCAGCCTTCAGTTTTTGAATCCGTCCAGCCGTT